>JBGCES010000045.1:0-5543 GCA_045106545.1 Saprospiraceae bacterium | reverse complement strand
TCAAAGTAAATTCAAATTAAAAAACATCCCTTTTTATAATGGAAAGGGAATAGATGAATACTTACTCGTCCGGCATAATCCGTGGATCATTGATACACTAGCGCATACGGACTATTATTACCAATCCGCAAATGATTCCTTTGTTTATGACCAAAAAGAAATGCTTGTTTTTCGAGCGAACGATACCTTATTTTTTCCATCGGCTGCCGCTGCTACTGCTCTTCGTCAACGACAACAACAAACCGTCTTGGATCTAAATATTCCCGAATTCAAATTAAGAATCTACGAGGCAGGGCAATTGCTACACACATTTCCAGTACGAGTAGGAAGAGATGAGCAACAATACTTAGCAATGGCAAATCGGGAAGTGGATCTCCGTACGTACGCTGGGACTGGTAAAATCGTAAGGATCAACCGCGATCCTGCATTTATTAATCCCGTAAATAATAAACGTTATGACGTAACGCGACGGGACGACAAACGTGTTACGCGTCTGCCGCTCGTTCCTTGGCTAGAACCTGAAATTAATGGTCATCGCTATGGGCAATTGATTCACCCCACTACGAATCCAAAGACTCTGGGTAAAGCTTATTCTAACGGTTGTATTGGTACGCGGGTAGGCGATATGTGGCGTATTTATTATTACGCACCGCTCGGTACGCCCGTCAATTTTCGCTATGATTTAAACGTGGAAGATGCGAATGGAAATCCGATTCGCTTAAAAGATATTTATCCTAATAATCAATCGGCTGGAAAAAATGTAGCTGCAATATTCCCATCAGTGACTAAGCGGAAAGAAATGATTGCGGTTTGTGAATGTCGATAAAAAATCACCTTCTAAAACTTAATTTGTCGTATGAATTATTCAGCATCTATATTTGTATTAAGCTTCTTGTTTTTATTCATTAGTAGCCCGTTAGTAACGAGTCAATCTGTACTTTCCCCTACGGCTATTCAATTAATCGAAAAATATTGCCAACAAAACCAAAGTGTGGTGGTCGGGATAGTGAAAGGGGACAAAACTGATATTCAAGGATTCGGTCAGCTCAGTCGCCGCGATAAACGCGCACCCGATGCACATACTATTTATGAAATTGGCGCTTTGACTGAAGTATTTACCACGACGCTCTTGGCACAGCAAGCACAACTGGGCCAGGTAGAACTAGGTGGGAAAGTAGAAAATCGTTTAGCCGCTACTACTAGAATTCCTAAATATCGAGCGCAATTGTGTTATGAAGTTACTTTTCCGACCAGCGCCGAACCCGAACGCTTGTATTTTTGTGGATCTGATCCTACGGCGGAAGATATTTGTATTCGCTGGTGTGATTTAGCAACGCATACTTCTGGTTTGAAAGGTAGCTTTTATCGCGCGTATAATTGGCATCCATTATACTCTAAAAAAAGTAGTCGTAAGCCTTATCTAAACTTGAGCGCAGAGAGCTTTTATCAACGGCTGCAACAACAAATGCTGAATGATGCACCTGGTAAACAATATCAACATTCTAATCTTGGGATTGCACTTCTAGGCAATGCTTTAGCGGAAGTGAATCAGACTTCATATTTTAATTTACTTCATCAGCAATTATTAACGCCATTGTTTATGAAAGATACGCGGATCAATTTGACAGCAGATCAGGAAGCACGTTTAGCTACCGGGCATAGCACTAAGTTAAAAAAGGTACGCCCTAATGAATTAGTTGCATTTGCACCCGCTGGCGGGTTAAAATCTACGGGACACGACTTGGTTAATTTCATGCGTGCTAATTTACAAACTGATTATACAGCTTTACAAGATGCGTTTGCTGAAGTACACCAAAGTCGTATTGAATTAGTACAATATACTGCTACTAAAAGTAAGCGTTCCGTATGGATGGCGTACGGTTGGCTAGTCAGCCAATTAAACGAGACAACCAATCAACCCGTTGTGTGGCAAAGCGGCGGCACCAATGGTTTTCGGGCATATATGGGTTTTGTAAAAGATACCCAAACAGGCGTTGTTATTCTATCTAATACGGCTAAGAATGTAGAAGAATTAGGCTTTGAATTATTAGAAATTTTGCATCAAAAAGAAGATTTATCACAGCGTTGAGTAGGTAGACGGAGAGATTTTTGGTGGTGGGTGAAACCAGTGGATTTATGTTTACTAAACCTCGAAGGTTGAGTAAACATAGCACTAGTCGTCAACGGGTTTAACCCCCTACCAGATTTTTTTAATTCATAAATTACTTCTTATTCATTAAAATTATGGCAAGACCAAAAACGAAGTCCGAACTTTTATCATTAAGTCAAAGCAACTACGAAAAATTAATACAGTGGATCGAAAAATACGATCTCACAGAACAACAAATGGATTTTTCTGGAAGTACGATGAATCGAAATATTCGGGATGTGTTAGCGCATTTACATCATTGGCATCTGATGTTTTTAGAGTGGTATAAAATTGGAATGCAAGGACAAAAACCGGCTATGCCAGCGGAAGGATATACTTGGAAAACCGTACCGCAGCTTAATCGCTGGATTTGGGAACAGTATCGGGATGTTGATTTAGTTGTGGTAAAAAAAATGCTACAAGAAAGTTATACGGAAGTGCAAAAAATCATCGAAAGGCATACTGATGAAGAGTTGTTTACGAAGAAAAGATACAAGTGGACAGGTAGTACTTCGCTTGGTGCATATTTAGTTTCGGCTACTTCTAGCCATTATGATTGGGCTTGGAAATTGATCAAGAAAAACCAGTAGATTAGTAAAATCAGTAAATTGTATTCGTTTTGACACTATAAAAATCTTACCTCGATATAGTTTATCAAAAAAATAAACTTGCTTATCAAAAATCCTATACCGCTCATCCTTTTAGTTTGCTATTGATGAATTCCACTATTAGCTTTGTTAGAAAGCGGAAGCCGAAAAGCTAACAGAGTAGGCGGTATTTTAAATAAAGTATATAGCATGAAACTAAAAACGCTAACGCTCCTATGCGTCTCCTTCCTCTATTCACTGAGTTCTTCCGTAGCTCAATCCAACGACAACTATCACGACCAACTCTATTATTTGTGTAAAACGTGGGGACACGCCAAGTACTTCCATGCCGAAATCGCAGCAGGCAATGTCGATTGGGATGATGCTTTATTAGATGCGGTGGCAGGTTTACAACCTGATATGAGTCCCGAAGAATTTAATACTATTATCGCGGACATGTTAGCCACCGCTGGAGGAACTTATAATGCAGGTCAGCCGCTGCCCACGATCATTGACAGCTTAAATAACAATGCTGATTTGAGTTGGATTTCTACGGAAGTCTTTACAGAAGAAATCGTAAACGACTTAGAAGAAATGCAGGCTACTTTTCGATTGCGTTCTAATACCTATCTAGAAGATCCTCCATTTCCAGGCGGCCCTCCAGGTTTTACAACCGATTCTCGCTACTTTGATTCTTCCATGGATAATTTAAGAGTGGGTTTACTTGGGTTATTCCGTTATTGGAATATTATTCACTATTTCTTTCCATATAAGAATATTATGGATCAAGATTGGGATGCGACTTTACGAGAAATGATTCCCGTATTTGTCGCTGCCGAAAATGAATTGGATTACCACTTAGCCATGAAGCTAACCGTATCTAAGATCAATGATACACATGGCTTTTTTAGCAGTCCTAGATATAACCGTTGGGTGGGTTCCGCTACGTTGCCGATCTTACCTCGCTTTACAGCAGGACAAGTTTATGTAAAGGCGAAACTACCACGGGTGACCGAACTAGAAATAGGAGATGTAATCACAGCGATTGACGGCGAGTCGATGGCAGATTTTAGAGCGCGTTATCGTCCCTATATTTCCGCTTCTAACGAAAGAATGATTGACCGCGATTTAAATAGCTTTATCTTTCGGGGAGACGTAGGTACAGTCAATCTGACAATTGATGACGGCAGTGGTAGCACTAAAAATGTACAGTTACAACGAGATCTTAGTAATAAAGCCGCTTTATTTGCTAATGATAATTCAAGTTACTTTTTTGATCAGACTTCTGATGGTTGTTCGGTAGGCATTGTTGATATGGGGTTACTGGAAAGAAACGAAGTTCCTGCTATGTTTAATGCTTTCCGTGAGACAGATCATATTATTTTTGATATTAGAAATTATCCGAACGGGACGCTTTGGGAAATTGTCAATTATATCTATCGTAGTTCTATTCATATCGCCACTTTTAGCCGACCACGAGTTGACTACCCTGGCGTAATGGTTTGGGATGAAGCCTATATCGGGCAAGGCAACTCGAATCCTTACGATGGTAACATTATTATTTTATTCAATGAACAAACCCAAAGTCAAGCAGAATATACTGTAATGGGGTTAGAACAATTTCCAGGAGCTATAAAAATCGGTAGTACGACTGCCGCCGCCGATGGGAATGTAGCACGGATCATTTTACCTGGAGAAATAGAAACCTATGCTACTTTTTTAGGTACATTTTATCCCGATTATAGCCCAACTCAACGTATTGGTATTATACCAGACATTGAAATATCACCTACGATTGAAGGCATTCGCGCGGGACGCGATGAATTGATGGAAATGGCATTTGCGCAAGTAGATTGCGGTGCAGTAAATGTAGAGGAAGAATGGTTCACGCAAGCCATTGAATTATTCCCCAATCCTGCCCAATCGGTTATTCGCTATCAATTGCCTTTCGCGGTTCGTCAGTTGGAGGTAGAATTGCGGGTGATAGATGCACTGGGTAGAGTCATTCATCAGCAAGCAGTGGATAGTAATAGTGGACAAGTTAATTGTGCGAATTGGGCAGACGGTATTTATACGATGCAGTTTACGAATGGCGTGGAGCAAGTGGTGGAGAAGGTGTTGAAGACTGAATAATAGAAAAATGATTTGAGGAATTTTCAAATGTGCTGCCTTTAGTGGCGCATTTGGAAATTCTTCAGCCAGCAAATTTAATATTCACTAACCCCTAGTTTTTAGAAATCGAACTGCTGGCGTATCGTCTTTGACATACGCCTTTTTTCATTTATCTATTACTGTACGAACAGTGAAAATGTCAGAGACGATTTTCGAACGGGTGGGGTTTGTATAGAAGATCTGGGGCGAGCGGGTTGGATAAATGCTTATTCGATAGTTGTACCTTAAAAGTACTATTCAAAATAAACTAATCTAGTTGGTCAGTATTTTTCTAATAGAAAAGGTATCAATATACTCCTTCCCAAACTTTTTATTCTGCTTCATAAATTCATATTCTTTCAATAAGATCGCTAGGCACTTCCTCATTGTCTTACCTTTATTTCCTACTAATTCCCAGTTAATCTTAGTGCCGCTTTTTACCAATTTGTCAATTAATTCTAGGTTTCTTTTTACTTCCCACTCAAAAGTCCATCCAGTTAAGCACTCTATCGGATATGCACCATTATATGCCTTATTAATATCTTGTTTATATTGTTCGATAAGAATTTGGATCAATCTAAAATCACGTATTTTGGTTAGTAATCCGTTTGGATTAGCACCTTACTTAGCAAAAAACGGATTATTAAACTACTATC
>JBGCES010000449.1:0-8869 GCA_045106545.1 Saprospiraceae bacterium | reverse complement strand
CCGAATACGTAAATACAAAGAACACATAGGTCCGCCAAATTATGTTTGATCGATTGATAAATAGAATTATTACGTATATTCGTTTGGCTCCCCAAACATACCAGGATCCTTCCAAACTTTATCACGTACGTTTTCTGTTAGGAATCTGTATTTGTCTGATTTTTATGGCCTTTCTTATGAGTTTGATCTACCTTACCACTGGTCAATATACATCTCTTGCGGTGGGAATTATTGCTGCTCTTGCCTTTTTCTGCAATATATTTATCTAATAAGGTATGAATTGTAGTTCGAAGGTTAGTTGATCCGTCAGTATTTACAAACGTACCTGAAGGGTTAATCTGATAAGAATAAGGTATGCTAGAGCCTAGTTCACGTAAACTTAAATCCGTTGCTTTCGTGGCGGATTGAGTTTTCCAATTACTACAATCCATACGAATTTTGTAATTACCCGTTATGGTATCAGTCACGGTTATTTTTAGATCATAAGTATTAGTTTCAGTGGTGGTATTTCCATCATTTGTGTCCTCTATCAAGGTTTTTAACTCGTAAACCGATTGATCACCTATCTCATAAGTTGTCTGTATGACTACTTTGTTATCGGTGATAACTTGACTAAATAATGGGAGTTGAAAAAGGGGGAGTGTTAAAAATAAAGCTAGTGATAAATGTCTCATTGTGATTAATTATTTCAAAAATAAAAAGCGAGTGTAAAAATGGGTATTTTTACACTCGCTTGCTGATTTTTTTGATAAATAATTGATGTAACCTTCAAATATTTAAGTAGTTTTTTACTGCAAACTACTACTGCTTCCCGTCTTGCTTCGCAAATACTTGTTTTAATAAATCACTTGAACGTGATCCAACGTTAGTACGAATATCTTCCTCTTTCTTTTCTACCAAACCAAATAACCCAACCAAGGCTTGTTTGGTTACGTAATCGTCCAGTTCAGGATTTGTCTTTTTGACAAAAGGTAACTTATTATAAGCTGTTGTTGATTTGTTCCACAATTGACGCGCATTTACTTTGTCTAAAGAAGCAATGATAATCGGACGGAACTCATCGTATAACTTCTGGTAAGTTGATTTTTCTAAATAACGCGTCGCTGCATCTTGGTTGCCCATCAACAAATCCATCGCATCGCGGATGGTCATTTGCTTGATTGCACTTACGAAAATTGGCTTTGCTTTATTAGCTGCATCTTCCGCTGCGCGATTTAATTTTTCGGTCAAATCCGCTTCGATATTAGAAAAACCAGGAACGGCGCGGAGTTTTTTAGTCACCACCTGCGCTTCTTCGGGTAGTAAAATTTTATATGGACTTTCAAAATAGCCGTTTTCAGTAGAAAGAAAATCGGATGCTTCTCCTACACCTACGTTTAAAGCTTCTTTCAAACCTGCACCAATTTGGTCAGCACTTAATGGATTGTTACCGCCTAAAACGGCATCGGCTTTTTCTTGTACTTTTTTGAGTACGTTACCGAATTGCGCTTGTGAGTTAAATGCGATAGCTAGGCAAAAGAGTATGAATGTGAATTTTTTCATAATTAATTTTGATGTTTGAAACTATAGTTTAGACGGGAGATTATCACAAAGGAAACGTATAAAAGCCAGAGAATAGTGATAAAGAAATGTTAAGGTTTAAACTACTTTTACTGAGCTGGTCACTCTAAGTGGAATATCGTCAACTTAAGAAAATCTACGAAGTAGATAAACTATGAATAGCCACGGGTGAAACCCGTGGTGGTCGAACAAGTGTATTTTGCAACCCCAACGGGGTTGAACTCCTGCAAAGTTTGACTCCTCCAGAGTCATTAATGGAATGATTTATTCATTTAACCACGGGTTTCACCCGTGGCTATTCATAGTTTGTTTCCTTCAGAAACACAAGACGCAAACTAAGTTGACGACTTTCGACTTCAAGTGACCAGCTCAGTAAATCAACTTAAAACGGCTGTTGAATCACCAATTTCTGATAAACATTTCCACTATCTGACTGCATTTTCACTAAATAAATCCCATTCGAAAAATCTGCTGTAGAAATTCGTTGCACTCCCGTAGAGACGTTAGACCCTAACGTCTCCGCATTCGCATGTTTCAATGTCTCCGCTTTCATCAACCTTCCATTCACATCATAAATTTCAATGCTTTTTAACCCGTTTTGCATCGGAAAAAAGATAGCCGATTGTGCGGGATTCGGATAACAATAGGGCGCGTGAGGCAGCGGAGACTTACGAGGTGTCCGATCCCTGTTTAACAACGGCTCAACACCATTTGCAGGTGTACCACACAACGCAATTTCGTTAATTTTTGCACCCAAATCTACTTTCGTAAAAGTTAAGTGTCTAACCCGCGTGTTTAAAGGGAATTGTCGCCACTGCGGTGGCCAAGCATCGGCATTGAAATCGACTATCGGAGCGCGATTTTCACTAGGTAAACCGGGCGCAACTGTGAAGCGACCACCGCCATAGCCATCGTATAAATAAATGTCTTTTAAATCATATTCTTGTCCTAAATCGAGGTAAACTTGCGCGTTAGATTGCCAAGGTGATTGCCACGGTTGCGTCGGTTCGCCACCTGCGCCATTTAATACATCTTCTACTAAATCTTGCTCATCCGCTAGGCTGCCACCTGCGTCTCCACCCGTCGCCGATTGCCCATTTGGATAGTAAAAATCTTTATCAGAAATGGTTATCATACAGTCGCCATCAGTCGTACAAGGTGGACAATTTCCACCGCAATCAATATCGGTTTCGTTGCCGTTTTGAATGCCGTCGGTACAGGTAGGAGTGGGGTTGGAATTGCTGCTTTTTCCACAAGCTGCGAACTCGCCAATATTGAGATTTGTACCTTTCGCTTGCAAGCGAATATAACGCGTTTTTACGCCCACTTCATTATACACTTTCCATTGGTCAATAATTAAATTTTCGCTGTCCCATGTTCGCCAAAATGTCCAATTGTTCGGACTGCCATAACTAATTTCTAACTGCCCACCACGAAAGCGTTTGCCGTGTAAAAAGAGATCCGAAAGTTCCACTTCTTCCCCGAAATCAATCACCGCTTCTTGCATCGCGTTAGGCGTCCAATGCGTTTGCATCACGGGAGCATCACCGCAGTAAAGCCCAGTTAATTTATTTTGCTCATCGACTAAATTTTGAAAATTATTATCACCTAAAATACTGAAATTCAAATAGTTACAATCGCAGCCTGCTAAGTCCTCTTCATCGCCATTTTCAACAATAAAAATCGGTCGTTCGCTGATGTTGATACACGGAACACCGTTGCATTGACGGATAGTTTGCGCTACGCCATCGACTTCCCCCGCTTGCATAGAAACTACTTTGGCAGCGGGATCAATGAAGGTTAAATTATAATCGGAATAAATCGCTTGGTCAGTTCCCTGCCAACTCGTTGGACTCCAAATCGCATAGACCCGTTTGCCATTTTGACCTAAAAAACGATAGGCGCGTACATTAGGATCGAGGTGCTGAAAAGTAGGATCGTATTTGGTGTTTTCTAGCGCGTCTTTCATGGTCGCTACGTAGTACCAAGCGGGTTTGTTATTGTATCCATTGGAGTCCACATCTGCCCAAGTCGTCAACCCCGCCGTGGAGTATAAACCACCTAAGTTTTCGGGTGCGCCATCACGGATCGTAAACATCATCGCGCGATCCACACCTGCCGCTGCCAATTCCAAATAAGAACGCACTAACCACTGTCCTTGCAACTCCCTCATTTTGTCAATACAATCGGGCGCATTGCAGTCGCCACACCAGCGTTCACAGTCAGGACTCTGGGGCGAATAGGGATTGGTATCGTAACCAAATTCGCTTAACCAAACTTCCACTCCTGGCAAGTAACGATTGCGATAATCGACTACTTTTTCTAATTTCTCGCGTAAGCGATCTTCTTCTGGTGAAACCGCATAACGACCAATCGCGTTGCCATTATTACTATCGTTAGAATAGTCGTGAAAGTTAATCGCCTGAAACGGAAATTCGAGGTCAGGACGATAATAATCGAACCAAAATTTCATTGCGCGCACATAATCTACATTGGGCTCAGAAAGTCCCGCCATCACGAGCTTCATATTAGGATCGGCAGAGCGAATACTGACTGGACCAGCGTTTGCTGGAGCGCCATTTGGATAGCGACTGGTAATGATATTTTCTACACCGTTATTACGTCCATTCCCATCAATAGTCGCGGCGGACATCGCCGCGTATTCCGCTGGGCGAAAGTAGCCGAGTTGTTGCTCAATTTCGGGATTTAAATAATCCAAACCTTGCATCAGATAGACATGCCACCATTTATCAGGTTCATTCCAATTTTCAATATAATCCACGTAACCTAAACCCGATTTTTGTTGATTATCAGCTTGTAATTTTAGTGGACGCATCACATTTTGGTTGCCATAACGCGCCGTGAATTGATAAAAAATATCCGCAAATTCTAAATAGGCATTTGGATCATCGACGATCATGCCCGATTCGATAGGGTAGAAGCGTTCGGAAAAAGGTTTGCGCTCCACGGAATTGTAAAATTGGGTCAGCGTAATTTCTTCGTTGGCGAAGGGAACGGCGGCATTATAATTTGAGTCGCCATTATGGTATTGAAAAGTAACCAAATTGGGCGGCGCACGGTGAATTGTAGCCGTCACCGTCTTATTCAAATCTTTTAAACTGCTAAAAAACACATCAAAATCAAAACGCCCCGAATTGTTAGGTGCCCAACCGTATTCGTTATTGGGATAGAGCGGTGCGTCGGGATCGTCGTAACCTGTATTGGCAAAAATGCCCTGATAATTGCGAATAAAACCAAACGGCAACGTCTTGACGGGCGGAATATCAATATTAGTATTCACGCCGATGAAGTCTTCCATCGTCAATTCTGGAAACCCTGTATGCGTCGCGGCGGGCGGACAAATTGCTGTATTGGGTTGCGGACCATAAATCTCAATTTCGCGAATTCGCGCTTGATTAGAAGCAAATGTAAAGCGCACAAAACGCGCATTTTGCACCCCAAAACTATGACATTCTCCCTGTCCCGCGAAGTGCGTAAACACCTCTTGCCAAGTTGTAGGATAGTTAGAAACTTCCATTTTTACGCTCGTCTGGTAGCCCCAACCTTCGCGCAGACAAACTTGATTTAGCGGCTGTTGCGAACCAAAATCAACCACTACCGTAACTGGATAAAAGAATGTCTGCCCATTCCAAGTCGCATCGTAAAACTGCCACTCGTCGTTACTTCTAGCTGGAATACATTCATTGCTAACCGATTGATTATCAAATAGATGCCAAGCATTACCGCGCGCAGAGGTATTGATGACCATGTGCGGCGTGATGGTCAGTCGCTGTTGCGCAAAAAGGAAAAATGGTATGAGAAGTAGGGCCAGGATTAGCCGCGTTTTTGGGTTGCTCATAGTTTTGTTTTTGTAAGTCTGTCAATTGATGTGAGAAATCAATATATTGCAAGGTACGAAAAAAAAGAGTGTGGTAGAAGTGTCCACACGAGTCGAAGACACCGCGCGAACGAATGATATGGAACACTCGAAGCTAGCAGGGTAGGATAAAAGAAGGAAGCTATCATTGGTTTGTTAGGAAGAAGTGGTACTAATTTCTGTCTATTTAGTAAAGTACACAACTTAGGTGAGGTATTAGAAGTCAAAAGTTTTGCCTTTCGTGAATTATAAAAGATGCTCTAGTAATAAAAAAGATGCTCTAGCTTTTGTGGTTTCTCAAACTCCACTATTTTTACGCGTTCCTAACGTCCAACGTCTTCCCGACGTTTCACGGTTTTTCTATAGAAATACTTATTTATCAAATACCTGCAATGTCGGGAAGACATTGTAGGTATGGAGCAAGTAATTTTATCATTAAAAACTTCACAGGTTAAAAACCTGTGCTCCATCTATGCGCATTCAATTCGGCAACACCTACTGGGGAAAACAATTTCTAAACGCCCTCACGCAGATTGACTATTCCAATCGCTTACCGCGTGGTAAAACCTATGCCCGCAAAGGCATGGCTTACGACATTGAAATTGATGGAAATGTGATTACTGCCAAGGTTCGTGGTTCGCGTCCGACGCCTTACAAAATAAAGATTAAAATACCCGAATTTACGGCAAAGCAGGGCAAGCAGATTATCAAAATGGTGACGGATAATCCCGTTTATTTGTCGCAGTTATTGAATCGGCAATTACCGCCCGCGCTGAACGAAACTTTTGCAAAAGCTGGCGTACATATTTTCCCGACTTCCTGGAGTGATTTAAATGGAAATTGTAGTTGCCCCGATTGGGCAGTACCTTGTAAGCACTTAGCTTCGGTGCTGTATCTAGTTGCCAACGAGATTGATAAAAACCCATTTTTAGTATTTGATTTGCATGGTTTTGATCTGTTAGGATCGTTGGAAGCAAATGGCTTTTTTGCCGAAGGACAACAGGAAACGCCGATTTTATCCATCGCAAATTTACAGGAAGCCGTAAGCACGGAAACGCCGCCGTTTCAGTGGTCAGAGGAAGTATTTAAATCCTTAGATTTCTCTAAAATTCCTGATTGTAGTGAACAGTTATTGACGATTTACGGCGAAAATCCTGTTTTCTATCCCGAAGGTGATTTTAAAAAACACATTGCCGCAGCCTACAAAAAAATAGCGAAGCAAACCGAGAAAAACCTACCTACCGCCGAAGCAAAATTCGCTGCGACCAAAGTGCAGGATATCGAGTTGATTTTAAATCAAAACCTACGCGTTGAAGCAGTCAATTTACGCGCTGCCAACGAAGAGGAATTAGACGCTTTTTTTAATATTAAAGACTTTACGGCTTGGTTAGAAACTGTTCCGTTGCGAAATGTATTGCGTTATTCGAGTGCGTTGGCGGGAATGGTGTTGACGTATCAATTGGCAAAGCGGTTGGCGCAGAATTGGGCGTATTTGCCGCAATTGCTGGAAGTGAAGTCTGGGCAGTTTGCCGTGCGTTGGTTGGCTGCCAATGTGAACGAAAAAGTACGGGGCATTGGCGAATTAGTCGCACAGCTTGTACCGCAGGATTTGGTGTTTTTTATTGATAAAAAAGGAATTCGTTCTGTTCCCGCCGCGCAGCATTTTGAAACTTTGCTGTCGGCTTTTCTCACTCATTTTGTCAACGAATACCACGCTTTGCCTTATCGGTACATGTCGAATGCAGTGGTGGGCATGTTCTTTGGCGGTACGACAGAACGATTTATTGATTTTGCTAATCAGGAGTATCCACAAGCGATTCAGTTGTGGTTAAATAAGTTCTACTTACGAGAAAAAGATTACGCGCCCGTCATTCAAGTGGAGGAAGTAGAAGATGAAAATGTTTGGACCACTTTCGCAGTGACTGCTGCGGTAGATGATAAAAAAGAACCTTTACAGCCGCCCGTTTCGATTGACGAAATGTTTGCGCAAGATCGCTATAATCATTTGCGTTTAAATGCCATCCGCGACCTGACCATGTTGGCGGAGCATTTTCCAAAATTAAATGAATATTTAGCCCAAAAAGGACGCGATCCACTGCTGTTTAATAGCAAAACGTTCGTCAATATCCTATTTAAAATCCTACCCGTTATTCGCTTATTTGGGATTAAGATTTTACTACCCAAAACCTTGCGCCGCATCATTCGTCCAAGCGTTTCGTTAGCATTGCAAGCCGACGAAAATGCGGATGAAAACAACTTGCCGTCACTCGTCAATTTAGATAATATGCTGTCCTTCGATTGGATGGTAGCGATGGGCGAAGACTCGATATCGCCCGAAGAATTTATGAAATTGGCGATGGAATTTGAAGGCATTGTAAAACTTAACGATCAGTTTGTTTTCTTTGATGAAAAAGAATTAAAACTGCTGATTGAAAAAATGAAAACGCCACCGCAATTATCGAGCAACGAACTGCTCAAAGTGGCGTTGACACAGGAATATGATGGTGCAAAAATTAAACTGGATGCTAAAGCACAAGCTTTATTGAAAAAACTACTGAATACGGACGAAGTGCCCGTCCCCGCTGGATTATTGGCAACTTTACGTCCGTATCAGGAACGCGGTTTTGCGTGGTTGTATAAAAATGCACAACTTGGATTCGGGAGTATCATCGCTGACGATATGGGATTGGGAAAGACGCTGCAAGTCATCACCACTTTATTAAAATTAAAAGAAGAAGGCGCGTTTCAGAAAGCGAAGGCGTTGATTATTGTTCCCACGACTTTGTTGACGAATTGGGGCAAAGAAATTGCCAAATTTGCACCCGAATTAAACGTACATATTTACCACGGCACGAATCGGAAATTAGAACCTTTGGCGGAAGCCGACGCACTCATTACGACCTACGGCGTGATTCGCAGCGAACAAAAAACGTTGTCTAAAATGAAGTGGACGCTAATCGCTATCGACGAAGCGCAAGCCATTAAAAATCCCACTGCGTCACAGACCAAAGCTGTTAAAAAAATGAAAGCGCCCGTTAAAATTGCGATGTCGGGTACGCCCGTCGAAAATCGCCTGACGGAATACTGGTCGATTTTCGATTTTACCAATCAAGGCTATTTAGGTTCGCTCGGAAAATTCAAAAAAGAATTCGCCAAAACCATCGAAGTGGATCGTGATCAGGATAAACTAAATGAATTTAAAAAAGTGACCGCGCCCTTTATCTTACGCCGCTTAAAAAGTGATCGTACCATCATTAAAGATCTACCTGACAAGATCGAAACCAACCACTTCTGTACCCTCACGCCCGAGCAAACTGCGCTTTACGAAAATGTGGTCAAAACGACGATGGAACCTATCGAAAAAGCCGATGGCATCGAGCGGAAAGGCTTAGTTTTAAAACTGATTACGGCATTAAAACAAGTTTGTAATCA
>JBGCES010000448.1:0-1622 GCA_045106545.1 Saprospiraceae bacterium | reverse complement strand
CCGTAAATTTTTTGAATGCTCGATTGAAGGTTGCTTTTGAATTGAAACCACATTCAAAGGCGACACTGACGAGGGTGTAATTTTGGTATTTGGGTAACACCATTTTTTCTCGCATTGCATTGACCCGGTATTCGTTGATGTAATTATTAAAATTTTGCCCAAAGCCTGAATTGATGGCTTTAGATAAAATAGAAGTATTGGTGCGCAGTTTTTCAGATAGCTGTTGTAAGGTCAGATCTGGATCTAAATAAGGCTTTTCTTTTGCCATTAATCGATGGAGTTTTTGTTTCCATTGTTCTACTTCTGGTAAAACTGGAGGTATAGATTTTACTTCGCCACCTTTTTGATTCGGCTCGAATTTTAACGCGGGTACTTGGTGCGCAAAGGCGAAGCCCGGAATACTTATCAAATAAATGGTCAATGCCATAATGACAAAAGAATTCCACCAGTTTCCGTAGTCAAATTCAATGAAAAACGAAGTGAGGTAGTTTAGTAAATTTAAACCAAAAGCGATAACAAAAGTCGCCAATACAAAGCGAATCCAACCAAATTCTAATTGCTCCGTTGCCGAAAAATTATTATAGAGGTATTTTTTATAAGCGGTATATTCTCTGATGGTCAGGACAGAATAAATCAACACAGAGAGCATAATGAGCGGTTGGAAAAAGGTCAACACATATTCTTGTTGGAAATTTGCCATGATACCTTTTGTCCCAAAATGCTGTGGAAATTCTTGACTGGCAATCCAATGTAAGGCGACTACATCGACGAAAAAACTAATGACAAATGTTCCAAATAATATTACGCCAGGCAAAAAGTGTAACCAGTCTTTTCTTCTAAAATAGAAGTCCGTATTAGTGAGACTACGGAAGTAGAAATAAAAACAAGGGCCTAATAAAATCATTAGGTTGAAAGGGAAATAAAACATAAAAGTACTTTCCCAATTGTGACTATCGTACCAACCTGCGTAGGCGAGCATCCATTGTGAGATACGTGCAACCAACAGAAAAAGAACGCCCGCTAGCAACTTATCCGCTAGCCGATCTTCTTTAATCCCCCGATAAAGTAATAAAGAGATATAAATGATACCTTGAACAAAACCAAATAGCAGCGGCACAGTGTACCAACTTAAATAGAAATCCATATTGTAGAAGAAATTAGTATTTTTAATAGTTTTAGTAGAGTAGCTAAACTAGCACTAAAAACAAGGAAATTTCAGAACCGTTGCAAAAATTAAGTATGAAAACGGGCAGGAGCGATAATTTGAAATAAAATCGTACTATTGCGAAAAAAATAAACATGGGTAATCTACTGCCTCCTATTGATAGCTATTGCTACGAACTACAAAAAGAAACGAGTCTAATTCCTACTACTCGCCAACAACTTTTACAGCGACTTTCTGATTATATCATCAGTCGATTGCGACAACAGAAACAAGCACAAATTACCATCATTTGTACCCACAACTCTCGGCGAAGCCATCTCGCACAACTTTGGCTCGCCGTGATAGCTGACTTTTTACAAATTGCTGATATTCAGACCTTTAGTGGAGGAACGGAAGCCACTGCGTTAAATCCACGCGTAGTAACGGCATTAAAAAAAGTAGGCTTTGAGGTAACTAC
>JBGCES010000447.1:0-3547 GCA_045106545.1 Saprospiraceae bacterium | reverse complement strand
TGAAAGTAAAAGCACCAATTGATGGACAATTGTCAGGTTTAGATTTAGAAATTGGTGAATTAGTAACCCGCGGCAGTTCTATCGGACAAATTGATGATTTAAGCAACTTTAAAATTACGGTTCGTATTGACGAATTTTATATATCTCGCGTATTTGTGGAACAAGCGGGTAGCTTCACCTTTGCAGGAAAAGATTACTTTTTGAAAATCAAAAAGATTTATCCACAAGTAACGAATGGTACTTTTGAAGCCGACATGGTTTTCACCGAAGCAGTTCCTGAGGGCATCAAACGCGGTCAATCGGTAACGGTTAAATTAGAACTAAGTGCCGAAGAAGAAGCCGTATTATTAGCCCGCGGTGGCTTCTATCAAACAACGGGTGGCAATTGGGTGTACGTAATCGACCAAACCACGGGCAATGCTACTAAGCGTAACATCCGCGTCGGTCGCCAAAATCCGAATTATTACGAGGTGTTAGAAGGATTGCAGCAAGGTGAAGAGGTAATTATTTCAAGTTACGAGAACTTCGGAGACAAGGATGAGCTGGTTCTAAAATAGCAGCTAAATTATTAAACAGCGTTTTTGATAAAATGCACCTCGTACAGACGTTTTATAAAACGTCTCTACCTACATAAAATCTAATCCGCTACTAATTATTGCTTTTAAACTAAAACTATTTCTTTTACAAATCATAACGCAACGTCCTGAATATCATAACTTTGCGTCTTCGCGCCTTTGCGTTTCAAAAACATAAAAAATGATCAAAACAGTAAATCTAACGAAAGTATACCAAACTGACGACGTAGAAACAACTGCCCTTGCTGGCGTAAATATCGACATCAAAGAAGGCGAATTTGTCAGTGTCATGGGCCCTTCGGGTTGTGGAAAATCAACTTTGATGAATGTCCTCGGAATGATTGATAGCCCTAATAATGGCGAGTATTTTTTCAATGGAAAAGAGGTAGGAAATCTGCCCGAGCGTAAGCGTTCGGAAGTACGCAAACACAACCTTGGTTTTGTCTTCCAGAGCTTTAATTTGATTGACGAATTGACCGTTTTTGAAAACATTGAATTACCAATGCTCTACACTAAAGTCCCTTCCGCCGAACGCAAACGCCGCGTAGAAGAACTTTTAGATGGCATGAATATCATGCACCGCCGCAATCACTTTCCACAGCAATTATCGGGTGGTCAGCAGCAGCGGGTTGCCGTAGCGAGAGCCGTCGTCAACAAACCTAAATTAATTCTTGCGGATGAGCCGACGGGTAATTTGGATTCGAGTAATGGTGATGAAGTAATGAAAATTTTGAGTGAATTAAACGCATCAGGCACAACGATTTTGATGGTAACCCACTCTCAATATTGTGCGGAATTTGGTAATCGGATTATCCGAATGTTGGATGGACAAGTGGTTACAGAGAATGTAGTGAAACAATATTTGTAATGGAGCACAGGTTTGCAACCTGTGAATAACATCATTACCTAAGCAATAGTAAATTACACAGACACAGGTTAAAAACCTGTGCTCCATGTGCTCCAAAGCGGAGAAGGACATGAATTACATCGTGCGAGGATGCTTTCAGTCCTTTCTCCCATTTTTTTACCCCCAGAGATACGTTTACTAAACTTTCAAAGTTTAGTAAACGTCTGAAAACGAACAACTTTCAAACCATTTCAAACCACCTCCGAACAATATTCAAACTATGTTATCTTTAAAAAATATCGAACGCTACTATAAATCTGGTTTTCAAAAATCGTGGGTTCTACGGGACATCAATCTAGATGTACAACAAGGCGAATTTTTAACCATCATGGGGCCATCTGGCTCAGGTAAATCGACTTTATTGAACATCATCGGTATGCTCGATAAACCACAAAATGGCAGCTACGAATTCTTTGACGAACCTGTTTTTAAGTTCAACGAACGCAAGCGTGGTGATTTACATAAAAACTATATCGGTTTTGTCTTTCAAGCCTACCATTTGATCGACGACCTGACTGTTTATGAAAATATTGAAACGCCACTACTCTATCGTGGTGTGAAATCCAAAGAGCGCAAATCCATGGTCGCCGATATTTTGGATCGCTTCAATATGGTGGCAAAGAAAGACTTATTCCCTAATCAGTTATCCGGTGGTCAACAGCAATTAGTCGGTGTAGCGCGCGCGATAATTGGTAAACCAAAATTGCTGCTCGCCGATGAACCAACAGGGAATTTGCATAGCTCGCAAGGTGAAATCATCATGGATTTATTTAAGCAATTACATGCTGATGGCATGACGATTATCCAAGTGACGCACAGCGAAAAAAATGCCCAATACGGTTCGAGAATTGTCGAATTAGATGATGGATTTATTCGGAAAGATACGGCAGCTGGAGCACAGACATTCCTGTCTGTGAAATAGATAAGATCACGCTTCCCATTTTATCAACTTGTACCACACAGGCAGGAGTGCCTATGCTCCATTTTAAAGCTATCAATACTAAAACTATGTTTTCAACGAATCTAAAATTAGCCATTCGCAGCATTTGGAAAAATAAGAGCAACAGTTTTATTAATCTTGCTGGGCTGACGGTCGGCATCACGGCTTGTTTGCTTATCGGGCTATTTGTACAACATGAATTAAGCTATGACCGCTGGAATCCCAATATGGATCGGCTGGTACGGATTACCACCGACGTCAAATTTGGCGAAAGCCAACTTCGCATGACTACTTCAAGTGCGAATGTGGGCCCCGAAGCGAACGAGATAATGCCTGAAGTAGAAGCATTCTGTCGAATCAGACAATACGGCGATTTTTTGGTAAAAATTGAAGGTCAGCAGAATTATAAAGAGGAAGATGTGCTGCTGGCGGACAATAGCTTTTTTCAGCTTTTTCCTACTGGAATCATCGCGGGCGATCCTACGTCATTGCTCAAGGAACCGCAAACACTAGCCTTATCCGCTACGCTCGCCAATAAATATTTTGGTAGCCCCCAAAATGCAGTCGGCAAAAATTTAATTCTGGATAACGACGATACTTATCAAGTCACCGGTGTATTTAATGACCTACCGACGACCAATCATTTCGATGCGGATATGGTATTAACCCTAGTCGGCATTCAGGAAGTGGAAGAAGCACCGCCTTTTTGGGTCACCAACAACAATTTTCACACTTACCTTTTATTAAATCCCTCCGTTACGATTGATCAATTTCAAACGAAATGGGCGCAAGTAGTAGAAGGAAAGTTAACAACGGCATTAGAGAAATTAATCCAATCGACCAAGGAAGAATTTGAGGCAACTGGACAGTATCTAAAAATTGAGGCGCAGCCGCTAGCCGATATACATTTACATTCTGACTTTGACTTCGCACTCAAAGCAACTGGCGACTATGCCTACGTATGGATTTTTAGCTTAATTGGTCTGATGATTCTAATTATCGCCTGTATCAATTACATGAATCTAAGTACGGCAAAATCAGCCAATCGGACGAAAGAAATTGCGGTCAGAAAGGTGCTTGGTAGTCACCGAGGTTCATTGATTCAACAATTTTTAACGGAGTCTA
>JBGCES010000446.1:0-3594 GCA_045106545.1 Saprospiraceae bacterium | reverse complement strand
GTTAGCCAGAAGCGGCTATCCCGATTGAATTTATGCGCTGGAAGACGCAATGCTTGGTGTAAATTAGAAGCCGTAACGACTTGCGTTCCCTTTTTACTTACTAAGATTTGCAGCTCCATGATGATTGTTATTTTACTACTATAAATAAGTATTCACGATTTGCGAACACCTTTTTTTAAACAAGAAATTAAGTGTTTGTTTGTTAAGAACAGTTGCAAAATAAAGGCTTTATTTGAATAAAACAACTTTTTGTTTTAAAAATTAATAAAATTTGAACAAAAAATGTTTTATTTAAATAGCACAATGATCAACAAAATGGTGAAACAAGCCATAATTAACTGATAATCAAATGGTTATGTTTTGGTGTGTTTTGTAACCCCTTGATTATCAGTTCGATTTGAATTTTTATAAAAATGCGAATGATGTTAATAATTTGTTGAAAAAAAGCCATACAAAATGGCTAATAACTTGAGTTTTCGTAATATAATTGATCATTAATGTATATATTTACCAAAGAATCTTAACTCCCCAAATCAATAATGCCTACTGATATGATAAACCGCAGGCGATTTACGCGACTTTCTCTAGCTCTTACCGCGATGCCCTTCATGTCAACTTATTTGCCTTCATCAGTTAACTACCCAGCAAAAAGAACGATTAAAGCGAGCAGATTAAAGCGAGGAGATACCATTGGTTTAATTACCCCAGGTAGTTACTTGTCTGATAGCGGGATAGAAAAAGCAATTCAAAATATTGAAAGTCTTGGCTTAAAAGTTAAGTTGGGGAAACATATACGTGCCGAACGAGGTTTTACAGCTGGCACGGATGCTCAGCGTTTAAGCGATTTGCATACGATGTTTACTGACTCACAGGTATCCGCCGTTTGGTGTGCACGGGGAGGGTATGGATGTAGCCGATTACTGCCGACGATCGATTATAAATTGATTCGTCGAAATCCAAAATTGTTATTGGGTTACAGCGATATTACGGCTTTACTGAATGCTATCTATGCTCGGACTGGTTTAATTGGATTTCACGCGCCCGTTGGTGCATCCGATTTTACGACTTATACGGTAGAGCATTTGTCGCAGCTAATTTTTGCTGATACGGCTAATTATTCGATTCCCGTAGCAGCAGAAAACCTAAAGGAAAAAAACACCAGCTACCATCCTAAAGTAATTCGATCTGGCATAGCTAGTGGAAAACTCGTAGGTGGTAATTTATCTTTGATTGCTGCTATGGTGGGGTCGGGTTACAATATCAATGGTAAGGATCGGCTGGTCTTTTTAGAAGACATAGGGGAAAAACCTTACCGAATAGATCGAATGTTGACTCAATTGCGGCAAGCTGATTATTTTAAGGGTGCGACTGGTATTTTACTAGGCGTATTTGCAGATTGTGAGGCGGATGAAGATGATCGGTCATTGACTTTACATGAAACGCTAAGGGATCGCTTAGAGAATTTGGATATTCCGATATTGTATGGATTTTCATTTGGACATATCGACAATCAGTGTACGATTCCGATTGGTGTTCGTGCCACATTAAATACTGAAACACAACGCTTAACCCTGTTAGAAAGTGTAACCAATTAGTAGCGTAATTGGTAAATAAATAATCAGTTATAAGTAAACAAAAGCTTTGGTTTTTCGCACTCTATTTAACTGATTTCTAGATAACTAATTATTAATCATTATACCAGAAGAAGTTCAAGGTGAGATAATCTTAAACACAAGAGTAATTCTACATCGGCTACAAATGTTCTTGATATTTTTTATAATTTTTTATAGATGTTAGAATTGATTTAAAAATAGCTACCCCCGGAAATTATAGCATTAACCCAAACTGTTATCACTTTCGCTTTTTAGCGTTTTTAGACCTCTTCATTATCACCCTTTTCACCATTCTAACACAAACACTCTTGAAATGATAAAATTAACCATTCACCAATTTGACTTGCGCTTAAAACACACTTTTACGATTGCCCGTGAGTCGCACGACGTACAAAAAACAGTTATCGTCGAACTAGAAGTAGATGGCGTAAAAGGACTAGGAGAAGCAACCGCGAACTCCTATTATGATGTAACTGCTGGTGGTGTTATTGGAATCCTAGAGGGTATCCGACCTGTTATTGAGGCTTGCCAATTCGATAATCCTACTAATTTTTGGAGTTATATTCATCCTTATTTACGCGAATTTCCTTTTGCACATTGCGCTTTAGATATGGCCGCTAATGACCTTTACGGTAAGATGCAAGGACAGCCGCTTTACAAGCTTTGGGGACTTTCTGCTGATAATTTACCGCAAACTAGCTATACGATTGGCATTGATAAAATTGATGTCATGATCGAAAAAATGTTGGAAACGCCCTGGCCAATTTATAAAGTAAAACTGGGAACAGATCGCGATATGCCCATTATGCGCGCTTTGCGCAAAAATACCGATGCACTTTTTCGTATCGATGCGAACTGTGCTTGGGATGTGGATAAAACCGTTATGTATTCTAAAGAACTCGCAGAACTTGGCGTTGAATTTATTGAGCAACCCATGCCACGCGGTACTGGTTTGCGACCTTCCAAAAAAGTATTAAAATATAGTGCCTTACCTATTATTGCAGACGAAAGTTGTCAGAAAGAACCTGATGTGAAAGACTGTCACCGCAAGTTTGATGGTATCAATATCAAGCTCGTCAAATGTGGCGGTCTAACGCCTGCATTGCGTATGATTAAACAGGCGCGGGAATTGGATTTAAAAATAATGATTGGTTGTATGACCGAATCATCCGTGGGTATTTCTGCCGTCGCGCAATTGCTACCGCTAGTGGATTACGCTGATGTAGATGGCGCATTTTTATTATCAAAAGACATCGCTACGGGCGTAACTTTAGATAATGGTGATGTACATTTTGCTGACCGTAATGGAACGGGGGCGGAGTTGTTGTAACGGTGGACGGTAGAAGGTGGACGGTTGACGGCGCATGATTTGTGAGCCTGACGGTTGATAGTGAAACGAACTGGTCTCTGACTTCTCAAAACGCCTTAAATTTTGCTAAAAAATCTGAGCGATTGCGCTTGCTAATCGGTAGCGGCGTACCCGCAATAACGACTTCCTGCTGTTCAATTTTTTCAATTTTATTTAAATGAATAATGTACGAACGGTGAATCTGGTAAAAGTCGTTAGTGGGTAGTTGTTGCATCAATTCTTTTAAGGTCATCAGTACCATAAATCGCCGTTCATTAGTATGAATTTTTACATAATTCTGCATGGATTCAATGTAATCAATGTCAGCAATTTTTACTTTAAAAATATTACTCCCTTCTTTAAAAATTAGCACCTGTTCTTCGGGTTGCGTCGTCCGTTCCTCCAAAAAACGTAAGGCTTTATTGACTGCTTGCAAAAAGCGTTCAAACGAAATAGGCTTTACTAAATAATCGACGACATTAAATTCAAAACTTTCTAAGGCATGTTCAGGATAAGCCGTCGTGAAAATCACGGGCGGATGCTCTTTTAACATCCGCAGCAATTCCAGCCCATTGATAAACGGCATATTAATATCCAAGAAAAGCAAATCTACCTGATTATCCGCTAGCCACC
>JBGCES010000445.1:0-3021 GCA_045106545.1 Saprospiraceae bacterium | reverse complement strand
TCCAATTTTTCTTATCAATTGGATCGTTACTTTGCCAAAAAATATGACGGCAAAGTTAAAACGGAATACGTGCGTTTCCGTCAGCGGTACGATAAAGCCTGGGATTATGGTCTTTTCCTTTCTCGCTTTGTACGGGGTTCGCATTTAAATAATAATACTTGGCCGCCTTCTGACAAAACGGTTCACACCATTGATGCCAATGGTATTCCTTTAGTCGCCATCATGAAAGAGGACAATTATGCGACCCATAATGCAGTAATGGCGGGTAAGCAGCAAAATTATCGGCGAGTCATTGAGTTGATGGAACAAGAAGTGGTTAAATATCCGCAAAACGAGATCGCTTGGTTGGAATTAGCACGTGCTTACACTAGTTTGGATACATCTGCTTTAGCTTATGATGCCTTGGAGCGCGTTTTGGAATTAGAACCCGAAAATGTACAAGCAGCAAATCTATTAGGCTTAAATTATATTAATGCAGGAAAAGTGGATCAAGGCTTACGCGTATTCACTAATTCATTGGAGTACGAACCGCGTAATTTTATCGCTCACTTCTATATCGGATCCGTCAAGGCGCATAAAGACCAATTAGAAGAAGCTTTCTATCACGCGGAACAAGCACTTAAACTAAATTCTAAATTTGCCGAAGCTTATGATTTAATGGCGCGTATCTTAACGAAACAAGGCAAAACAGAACGTGCAGAAAAATTCCGTCGAACTGCCAATCGACTGCGTAGTCAGCAATAATGTGATATTAGAACGATTCAGTTGTTAAGCGATACGTCTCACCTTCTTTTTCCAAAAAGAATAACTTATCGTATTCATATTCTTTTAAATCCGCTAGTCGTTGCTCGCCTAGTAGCCGATTGATTAAACGAGGAATTGTGTTAGAATGACCTATGATTAATGTATTCTCAGTCATGGTATCCAAAATGGCCATCATTTCATCTTCATTAGAATAAATTTCGATAGATTCATCCAGCTGATCTGCCAATGGCATCCCAGTCATGCGGGTTCGTTTATAATCAGTGGAGTAGATATTTTGAATATTCGCAGTGGTAAGTAATTTGGCGAGTTGTTCTGATCGGACTATCCCCTCTTCATTTAGCGCAGGATCACGGGTACCATCTTTCTCCTTTTCTGCATGACGTACTAAATAAATTGTAGTTATGGCAGATTCTCCGAGAGATGTATCAATCAGATTAGTACGAGACTGCAAAGAGCAGTCACTAAAAATAAAAAGAATTAGAAAAAAAAATGCAATGCGCATATTCAGACTATGGGTGTTTAGCTATTGATTAAAATGTCGCTTAATTTATTAATAGTCAATAACTTATGATTTATAAAATATCAAATATTATTTTTACATTCTCAAAATAAGAATTTTTTTTTACGATCTAATAACTTTTTTTTTCAATTACTGTTACTTTCTAAAATAAGCTCGTCATAAATGTGGAAATAATTAAGGAATTTAAGTACAATTTATGACGGGTCGGTGTAAGAGCCGACCCTTTTTTCACCTAAATTCATACAATTTTCACTACCGTACAAATTTAGAATAGATAAATTTTCTTTATTTATCAAATCCTAATTATATTTGTACTTCTAATTGCAAACTACATTGATGTTTGGTTTTTTTAAAATCTTTTACATCAAGTTTAAATATTTGGTTTTTTGGGGTTAAACAATGCCGGCTTTCCGCTCTTGGAAAGTCGGTTTTTTTATGCCCTTTTCTAACCTATTATAGGAGGTAAGTAACGACTAAAGAATAACTTCCCCATTTCACCGATGATCTTTTGCGCCAATACTTCGTTAAAAAGCCTCACCGATGCTAGGGCATCGCTTACGTTTTTTGCCTTATCTTGACACAAAATCTCTATCTCCAAATGGAGGACTTATTTTTTACTCGTTACTAAGTTGTTTATAATAGCAATTCATTAGCTTATCGCATTAACTAACTTTTCAGCTTAACTTTTGCAAGATGTCAGATTTCCCACCCATCGTTCCACGCTACAAAGGGTTAAAAAATATTTTTAAAATCCTCCGCAATCCTATTCCTGTTTTACAATCTTTTCGTGAGGAATATGGTGATACCTATGCTTTTTATATGGGCGGAACTAAGCTGAACGTCATTTCATTTGACCCAGAATTCTGTCAACACGTTTTACAAAAGAATCATCGGAATTACGAAAAATCAGAATTACAAACCGTTCTGCTCGCCCGTTATTTAGGAAAAGGTTTATTGACCTCTAATGGCAATTATTGGCTACAGCAGCGGCGACTTATCCAACCCGGTTTTCATCGCGATAAATTGACAGCCCTTACAAGGTTAATGAATGAGGAGATTGAAAAATTCATCCCGCGTTTTGAGGAAGCTACCCAAACTGGACAACCGATCGAAGTGTACGATGAAGGACTAGAAATGGCATTTAATATTATGTGCCGCTCGCTCTTTACTGATAGTATGACAGATGAAAATCGATTGAGTTTAAAACATGACTTAACGGCAGTACAAGAGTTTCTAATCAAACAAATCCGCCTCCCTTTTCTAAGTAAATATTTTCACTGGACAGGTCAAGTAGAAAAAGCTAGAGCTAACTCTGCTAATTCTCATGCCATCTTAACTTCGATCATTGAAGAGCGCCGTAAGGATACTCAATGTTACGATGATTTGTTAGATATGCTACTGAGTTCGCGTTACGAGGATACTGGTGAGGGCATGAATGATGAACAGGTTCTAGCAGAAACGCAGGTCTTATTCGCAGCGGGGCACGAAACTTCGGCAAATTCTATTGCTTGGACATTGTATTTATTGGCAAAACATCCGCAAGTCGTTAAAAAACTACGCGCAGAGTTTGCAGAAGTACTGGAAGAGCGTCCACCTGAATTTAGTGATTTACGCCAATTGAGTTATACCATGCAAGTCATTAATGAATCAATGCGGCTTTATCCACCTGCATGGATTACTGACCGTATGACCTTGGGTGATGATGAAGTGGCAGGTTGGAAGATTCCCAAAGGAAC
>JBGCES010000444.1:0-3894 GCA_045106545.1 Saprospiraceae bacterium | reverse complement strand
CCGCCTGATGGGTGACGAATAGACGGAGTTTTCAAAATATCTCTGATAGTAAGTAGAGTAGGCTGTTTATTTTAAAGGCGAAATGGAGTTGCTTATCAATGAAATTTATTTAATCTTCCTCCATTTCCTTTCTTACCTGTATTAACACTTCTTGAAATACCTTCTCCAATAAAGCTCGCTGCTGTGGCAAATTTTCCAACCACTTAATTCCCTCCATATTTGGCAATCCACCGTATGGCTCAACGTCTGCTTTGAGTAAACGATGTTGCACAAAAAGCAACACTTCATCTATGCCAATTTCATCTCCAAAAGAATAAATAACGGATAAGATTGGGCGTTCTAATAATTGCTCGGTCAACTCAGGGCGATAAGAACAGATTTGTGCAATAAGCGCAAATTCCAACTCGCCCATCGCAAAGGTATTGGACTGCATTTTATCTATAAATTGGTAGTAAGCATTGAGTATTTCCTTATCGGTTAGCGATTTATCTTTTTCGAAAAGCCGTTTAAAAACAGGAATCAAAAACGGAAAACGAGCATCAGAATAAATGGAACGAAAACGTTGTTGATTGCGTTCAAAGATGCCTTGTGGTGGTTGACAAGCGGGCCCGAAACGGTGATTTTTTAATGCCATTGGTAGTTAAGGCTTCAGCCTTTCATGTAAAAGTCCTTTAGGACTGGTGATGTAAATTTGCCCTAAAGAGCAGTGACGAAAACGGCTAAAGCCGTTACTACCAAATGCGAAACGATTACCAAAAGTTTAAACTACCTTTGCGCAAAATGTTTAGCACATCCTGCTTAAACAGTTCAACAGTAAACAGTTAAACCAATCCTAATGATCGAACTAGGTCGCATCAATACCCTTATCGCTTTTCGTTCCACTACACACGGCATTTATTTGGTGGATAAAGAACGCACTTCCGAGGTGTTGTTGCCTAATAAATTTGTCACGCCAGCGGTGAAAGCGGATAAAGAAATCGACGTTTTTATTTTTACGGATGGTGAAGATCGTCCTACCGCTACGACCGAACGTCCGCTGATTCAACTGTTTGATTTTGCGGCGTTGCGTGTGGTAGATGTCAATAAAATTGGGGCATTTTTGGATTGGGGACTAGAAAAGCATTTATTGGTGCCGTATTCTGAACAGGCGCATCGCATGCAGCGGGGCGAATACTATTTGGCGTATATGTACCACGATCTGTTATCGGATCGCTTAGTAGCGAGTACGCGGTTGCAGCAATTTTTGGAAAAAGACGAGATAGAATTAGAAGAAAATCAAGAGGTAGAAGTGATGTTTTGGGAGGAATCAGATTTGGGGATGAAAGTGATCGTGGAGAAAAAATACGCAGGTTTGGTTTATCACAATGACTTTTTTAAAAATTTAAAAGTAGGAGAAACGACTAAGGGTTTTGTGGATAAAATCCGTGAAGATGGTAAAATTGATATTCGCCTCCGCGACCGCGGCTACCGAAAATTGATTGAGCCAAATGCGAAGCGAGTCATTGAATTGCTGGAAAAAAGTGAAGGATTTATTGCTTTGACGGATAAGAGTGCGCCTGAATTGATTCAGAAGCAGTTGGGAATGAGTAAGAAAAACTTCAAACGTGCTTTAGGCAATTTATATAAGCAGCGGTTGGTACGATTGGAGAAAGATGGGACTTATTTAATGGAGAATTGAGAATTGAGAATTGAGAATTCGTGACGCTACTTAAAAATAAAAAAAACGCTTGGAGTTGTTCCAAGCGTTTTTTTTAAGAAGAAGTTAATAGTTTGTAATGACTACCAACTACCAACTACCAACTATCAACTTTTATGCACTCACCAAATTCGGATAAAGCACCTTGGATAAAATCGGTACTTTAAATTCAAATTTGCACCAAAAATCTGGATCTTGCGCCAAACGATTTGCAATAATTGGATAAACCGTCGGATTATGACCTAGACCCAAGTGACTGCCATTGACTTGAATATTTTGCGCGATTTCTGTTTCTTGCAATTCCATGCAGTATTGCCAAGAAACGATGCCATCACCTTTAGAAAAAATTGCAGTAGTTGGTACAGGCGGAGAAACACTCATTTTCTCCATCATATTACTCTTTATATCTTCTACGGTACGCCCGCGATTCAAGATTCGATAGACCCAAGAGATATTATTTGACTTTTTTAAACCAGTAAAAGGCGAACCTAAAGTGATGACTTGTCGGACCAAATCAGGACGTTCTTTAGCTACTTCCCTTGCATACACACCACCCAAACTCCAGCCAATTACACTTACATTCTCGCCATCGTGTTGCTCTTTGATGTCTTCCAACCGATCGAGTAATAACCGAATATATTTAGTTGCTCCGTAGTTGCGACCTAATTCCCAACCATAAGCAGAATAGCCTAACTTTTCTAAAAATCCGCGTAACGTACCCGTTGATTTATCTGAACTCATAAAGCCTGGAATTACGATGACTGGATGTCCATCTCCGCTCTTCAATTGGTTCAAAAGTGGACTTGAGACCCGACACGCACCGTATTCCATCATCGCTCTACCTATTTCTGTAGCAAATAGGAAAAGAGAGGGACGAGAGACTGTTTTTGCATTTTTCTTAAACATACATTGTGGTTTTGCACTTCAAATTCAATCTGTAAAGGGAATAGTTCGGTGTGAAAGGCTTAAAATAAGTAGATTTTTGTCATTCTATTAACCGCACAAAATTAACAAAGTTTTCGTATTTAAGAAATATTTATTGGTTTTATGCGCTAGTTTAAAATTTCATTAGGAATAAAGAACAATAAGCAAACCAATTTTTTATTCCGCTGCATTATAGTCAAAATAACTCAATTTGTATTTACTTTTGCGTCGAATAAAGTTCCGATAACCGCCATTTGTATTTATGCAATTATTTTATACTCAACATATTCAAGGAGATTATGCCTATTTTCCCGAAATAGAAGCGCGCCATGCGGTACAAGTATTGCGCAAAAATATTGGGGACGAGTTACAATTTGTAGATGGGAAGGGTACTTGGTACACAGGTGTAATTACGGAGACGGGAAAAAAGAAGTGTGTACTAAAAATTACTAATCGGCAAGAGAACTATGAGCCGTTACCGAGCCATTTGCATTTAGCGATTGCACCCACTAAAAATATTGACCGTCTAGAATGGTGCTTAGAAAAAGCAACGGAAATTGGTATATCTGAGATTACACCTTTATTATGTCATCATAGTGAACGCCGTCGGATTCGAGAGGATCGTTTAGAAAAGGTGTTGGTTGCAGCTATGAAGCAATCGCTCAAAGCATATTTACCACGATTAAACCCACTGACTAAATTTAATGACTTTATGAAGGGGGTAGGAGTCAGGAGTCAGGAGGCAGATGCGCTACCTCACTCTAAACTCACTCGCGCCTCGTCTCCGACCGGCGTGTCAATCAAAACTCAAAACTACATCGCCCACTGCGCCGATGATTCCAAAAAACAACTCCTCCAACACAACTACACCAGCGGCGCGGACGTTTGCATTCTAATTGGACCCGAAGGCGATTTTTCGGCTGCTGAAATTGATTTAGCAATCAAGCACGATTTTCGCCCAGTAAGTTTAGGTCAGAGTCGCTTGCGTACCGAAACGGCGGGCGTAGCGGCAGTCCATACGATATCTTTACTAAATAATTGACTTATTCGTAAAATACTTTTATGAATATAAACAGTTCAAAAGTGGTTTAAAAATAGCATAAAAGTGGTTCAAAAGTTGTTTGGACACGTGGTGAAAACAACTTTTGAACTACATTTATACTATCATTACACGACTTTTACACGACTTTTTACTTATGAAAAATAGCACAAAAATATTCTTTAACTTATTCATAGTCAGTTGTTTAGCAATTGGTTTTATGAACATGACCGCT
>JBGCES010000443.1:0-2785 GCA_045106545.1 Saprospiraceae bacterium | reverse complement strand
ATCCCAAGTATTCATAGAATCCACTAAATCTCCGATAGAAGTAAATGCCCCTGAAAACATTTCACCATTGACCATCCAACTGTCCACTGAGTACGGCCCATCTCCCAAACTAAGGAGGGTAAAATAAGAATAAGTAAAGGTGCTATCTACATTACAACCCAATAACGTTCCGTTGTAAGCAACACCATTTACTTCAATATCTAAATCTGCAAAACGCATCAGTGGAACATTAATACAAAGCTCACCTTCAGTTTGATTATCTAAACAGCTGACGCCCATCCCAGCGATTTCATCAGCAATAATATCTATACATTCTGTTTCGTTTGTCACGGTAATATTGATCGTGATAGTAACACAATCACCATTTTCATTACAAACCTCAATACATGCCATTTCCATCCCTTCCATAATCCCCGTAATGTCAATACAGTAAGTCGTTTCATCTATCGTTACCGTCGAATTAGTTCCGCTTTCATTGGGGCAGGTATTTTCAATAGTGGCAATATCTCCATTATTGATACCAATGACGTCGCGCACACAAATCGTTTCCATACCGCCCATTGGTAAAGTAACGTTGAGCGTAGTATCTGCAAAGGGTGGCGAATCAGGACAAGTAATATTTACCGCCAATTCGTCTTTACAACCATCTGCACCAACTAATTCAAAAAAGTAAGTGCCCACAGGTAAATCAACACTTACACCGACTGGCATAAACTGCGTAGTAGGCGTTAAAGTCGCCGTAGCGGTCGTCGCGTCCTGCGTGATCATCAAGTCGCCATAAGTATTTCCAGCTGTTCCACCAATGATCGAGAAATTCTGGAAATCTGCTGTCCAATTTCCTGTTGGGTCAATACCATTCATGAATGCCAATAAGCCCGCTAGGTTATTAAATGTCCCTGTATTTTCTTCGCCATTGACCGACCAGCGATCTACAGTGTAAGGCCCAACGTTTGCTAAGTCAGGAACAGTTGTGTAGATGTAGCGTGTCATCATCGTTTCACTACAATTGCCTAATTCACCAGTATATTCTTCGCCATTGACAATGAAATCGTAATTATTGAAATTGAGTAAAGTGTCACTGAGGCAGACGGTAAACACATCCATACAATTTTCGGTCGTCAGATTTAATGGACTAGCTACGAAAACATCACACGGTTCTTCTACCTCACCTTCTACCGTAACCGTCAAAGCATCACTACAACCTGTACTGGTATTAGTAACCACAACTTCGTGCATTCCAGCTCCCGTTACAATGATTGTAAAGCCATTAGCAACGGTAAATTCACCTGGATTAAGCGTTACTTCTTCGTTGGTAGTATTTGGTGTAATTACCAGATTACCATATACATTTTCGGCATTGTTAGTCGTACTAATTGTATTTGTAATCGTATCAATAGACCACATTTCGGACGGGTCATTTTCGTTTAAAAAGGCTAATAAATCATTGATGCCATTAGCCACTGTATCGGTAAATATTTCATTATTCACCGACCACGAACTAATCCGCAAAGTATCTGCCATTGCAATATTTCCATAAAAATAAACTACCGTACTATCCACATCACAACGACCAAAAGACTGCGTATATTCGACTCCGTCAATGGTCACGTCGTAGGCAGAACTTTCGTTAAACGCAAGTGGTACACAAAGTTCTCCTGCACCATTTTCGTTTGGTAATGTCATGGTATCCATAAAGAAAATGTCTTCGGTACAATCTGCTGGATTGACGGTAACAATAATTTGCGTCGTATCACAAACCACAGGATCATTATCATCACAAATCACTACACAAATTTCTGTCGTTCCAGTGAAATCATCCACAGGATCGATTGTTACACAACTATCTTGCAAAGTAACCATCACTTCATCGGCGTTCATATCACAGATAGACGCAGTAGCAACATCACCAAGTAATTCTAATACTTCTGTCAAACAAGTATCAATCGGATCGGTGTTATCTACCACAATTGTAATCGTATCTGTACGTGGACGAACATCAATCAACACATAAGTGGTATCGCAATTCATCGGATCGTTAGCATCGCAGAACGATACACAAAATTCATCCATTCCGATAAAATCTAAATTCGGGAAATAAGTGATACAAGGTTCTTCTTCGCTAATGCTCACTGTGCCATTACTAGCTTCGCCACACAACGTGACATTCACTTCATCGGCAGGTAAAATAAATCCATCGTAACAGAAGTCAATTGCCGTTTCCAGAGGTGTAGTTAAACGAATCGTATCTGGTAGCGGCACTTCGTTGATCATTTCTGGTGTTACGATAATTATTGTCGTATCACAAATATCCGTTTGTTGGTTATCACAAGTTAAAACGCAAATCGTATCGCTCACCATAAAGTCCGTTGGAATCAACAGGTTAACACAAACTGTACCGCCAGAATTAGTGATCGTTGGTGCAGTACTGTGATCGTCGTTACACAAGGTTGATTCACCTGCGCCATTAGGTAATTGTAAAACGCTATTGATACAAATTTGCTGCATCATTCCCGCCATGACTTCTCTACGAATTGTATCAATTTGTGGCTGTACCGTTATCGTCGGCGGACTAATAATAACGATAGTCGTATCACATAAATCAGCATTTTGCGCATCACAAGTCACCACACAGACTGTATCAGTTTCCATGAAGCCCATCGGAGTCGTAAAATTCAGACACACGTTTTCATCGGAAGATACAACAGTAGGGGAAATTACATGATCGTCATTACATAAGCTAGATCGAGAACCCGCAATTGGAATTTCAATCACATCGCGCAAGCAC
>JBGCES010000442.1:0-6367 GCA_045106545.1 Saprospiraceae bacterium | reverse complement strand
GGCATCATAATAACTCCCTTTTCTAAGTATGCACCATAACGCGCAATTGCATGTGGCACAACTCGTACGCCTTGACTCGCATAGTCTTTTTTCAGCAACATTTTATCATGGAACTCAAATGGTCCGACTTCGATCGTCTTCATTTGCTGGATAGGAAAATACAGTACCACTGCTTTTTTTACACATTGATTCACTTGCCAACCATCAGCAGTCGGCTCTGCTACCCGTAGCCGCCCTTTGTCCAATTCTTCAATGACCGCACGGATGGCGTCTTGCGTATTTTGTTCTTTCAATAAGTCGCGATTTTCCCACGCGGCTTCGATGATATTTTTCATGGATATTGGATTGAGGATATTGGATATTGGAAAAGGGCATTCTAATATCCAACATCCAATACTATTTCATAATTTTTAAACTCAGATCTAAACTAACCGCCGAATGAGTTAATGCACCAACGGAAATATAATCTACACCTGCTTGCGCGACGCGACGAATCGTATGGATATTAATTCCACCCGAAGCCTCTGTTTCGTATTGATTTCCAATAATCGCAACTGCTTCTTTCAGCAAAGGCAACTCGAAGTTATCTAGCATGATACGAGTAATTTTTCCAGTATCTAATACTTTGTATAACTCTACTAAATTTCTTGTTTCGACGGTAACATTTAGATTTAAGCCGTTGTCTTGTTGATATTTAGCAACTGCTTCGATTGCTTCTTGGATACCGCCACAAGCATCAATATGATTGTCTTTAATCATGATCCAATCGTACAAGCCATCCCGATAATTGGTACAACCACCAAGGCGCACTGCCCATTTTTCTAAGTAGCGAATCAGTGGCGTCGTCTTACGCGTATCTAAAATCTTAACCTCTAAATCTTCTACCTCAAATTTATAACGGTTACTCATCGTCGCAATTCCTGACATCCGCTGCATCGTATTCAATACTAAGCGTTCTGCCCTTAGTAGCGCTTGAGAATTACACTCTACGTAAAATGCAATTTCACCGTTGCTGATCGGAGAACCATCCTCAATTAGCAATTCGAACTGCGCGGTTTCATCTACTTCCTGAAAAATACGTTGCGCCACTTCTACCCCAGCCAAAACCCCTGGATCTTTGACCAATAACTTTGCTTTACTCCGTGAGTTTTTTGGAATACACGCTAGAGAAGTATGATCACCCTCCCCCACATCTTCATGTAGTGCGTTTTTAATAAAATCTGCTAAAAAAGCCTCTTTTTCTTTCATCAATAATGATTTAAATCAAAACAAATCTGGGGTTAATTTTTTTGGACTGCAATTATACGAATTACTAAGTGGATAGTGTGGTTTGTTAGTCAAAATTGGTTATTTCTAACAAAAAAAACCTGCTTATTACGTATGCAATAAGCAGGTTTTACAATTTATAAAATATACTGGTTAGAATAAAACGCCTAAGCGAATGGTAATTGCTGACATGGAACCTTTAGAAGCATCTCCGCCACCATCATCAGTAATATCAGTAAACAACCGCTGAAAGTAAAGTCCACTGATTATCGAAGTCGCATCGCTAATGCTATATTCGATACCGCCACCAATACCCCAAGAAGCAGCGAGCGAATTGACATCCTCAGCAATATTCAAATTCTCAAGGTCTTCATTTCCTTTCGCCGTTCCACGAGCTTTGGTTTTAAAACCAAAAATCAAATTGGGCTCAGCAAAATATTTGATGTAACCAAATTCGCGAGTACGTAGTTTTAAACCCACTGGTACTTCCACGTATTGAACTTCATATTTTAAATCCACTCCTGCGGGAAAGGTTTCAGCTTCTTCTCCTAAGGTATTGCGCCAGAGTGCACCTCCTTCATCATATTGAAGCGTACCTCCATGATTGAAGGCAAATCCAAAACCTAAGGTAAAAGCATAATTTTCTTGAAAATAGGTTTCACTCATTACTTGTAATTTCAAACCTAAGTTCGTTCCATTGTTGTTGATCGTATTATCGTCCGAATTAATAAAAGAAAATGTCGGACTCAATTGTAAGCCAATCCGCAATCCTTCTCCGCCACCATCTTGAGCAAATACATTTGCGGTAAAAAAGGCTAGAAAGGTAGCAATAAGAGCTAAATTCTTCATCGTGTGAACTGTTTTTAGTGAGCAATTTATAGGAAGAGGTTTAACAATTAGAAAAGAACTTGAATTTTAGCAGTCGCTATTATCTAATTATAAACTTCTTAGATATGACCTTCGCATTAAAGACCATTTCGGATCGCGAAAGTCACAGATTTAGTTGGAAAGTTACATTTTTCTTAAACGACTAAAGCTATGCTTCGTTCAAAAAGTATGCTAACAATATTTGGTTTAACTTTTCATTTATCTCAATATACGAATTTGGCAAATAATTTGCAGTTATCTAGTGTTTTCCTCCTCTTTTTAGCTTACCTCCATTAGTTTTCACTTGCTCCCTCCTTCCGTTAACAAACACAACATGTTACAGCAACTACTCACAGCTTTAGTTTTATTTTGCGGAACTTCCGCTACTTCATTAACAACGCCACCACAATTACTTGACAATGAACACATGGTTGTTGTGATGAATAATGAATTAATTTTTGAAGCAATCGCTGAAGAAGAAAAATCAGAAGTACTAATTCTCAACCAGCCTGAATTCGGTACAATTACGCTTAACGCGGACTACTCCTTTACCTTTTCGCCCATCGAAAACATCTGTGAAGAAACAGATACTTTTTCTTATCTAGTTAATCATCCAGCAGGTATAGACACGGTCGAAGTAAAAATTGACATCCTCTGCGAACCACTTACTATCTTAAATGGCTTCACTCCTGATGGCGATGGTGTTAACGATCATTTCACAATCCTTGGTGTACAGAATTTCCCAAATAATTCTTTAGCTGTTTTCAATTCTAAAGGAGAGGAAGTATATTATATGAAAGGATATAACAACGAGTGGGATGGAGAATTAGAAGACGGAACAATGCTACCCGCAGATGTTTATTACTATGTATTTCATGATGGAACGAACTACCACTCTGGTTATATGAAAATTGATCATAAAGTAGGGTAATAACGAGTAAGGCGTAACAAATTAACGAATAACTTTTAACGCGTTCGCTCCGTATCGTAGTTACTCGTTATACGTTAAATTGTTACTCATTAGCTAATCCTACTCCAGCCCTTTTTCATTTTCGTATGATTTAAGATATAAATCTTAATTGGCTCGTGGACTTTTTTATTTAAAAATGGATCGTCTTCGAGGATGCGTTTCGCGATTTCACGAGCCGCTTGTAGAATACGACCATCTTTGGCAAGATCGGCAATTTTTAAATTTAAAATACCACTCTGCTGCGTTCCTTCTATATTACCCGGTCCACGTAGTTTCAAATCTGCTTCTGCAATTTCAAAACCATCATTGGTACGTACCATCGTTTGAATGCGCTCCCGTCCCGTCGCGCTCAACTTGAAACTCGACATTAAAATACAGTAAGACTGCTCACCACCACGACCGACACGTCCACGTAATTGGTGCAATTGCGATAAGCCGAAACGCTCTGTATTTTCAATCACCATAATCGTCGAATTCGGAACATTCACGCCCACTTCAATCACCGTCGTTGCGACCATAATCTGCGTTTCACCACGCGCAAAACGTTGCATTTCAAAATCCTTGTCGGCAGGTTTCATGCGCCCATGAACGATGCTGATTTGGTAATCAGGGATCGGAAATTCGCGGCTAATCGCTTCGTAGCCTTCTGTCAGGTTTTGCAAATCCAGCGTCGCTGATTCTTCAATTAGTGGATAAACGACATAGCACTGTCGTCCTTTTTTAATCTCTTCGCGCATAAATCCAAAGACGCGCATTCGGTGATTTTCGTTGCGATGAACAGTTTTGACGGGTTTACGTCCAGGCGGCAATTCGTCAATAACGGAAACATCCAAATCGCCATATAAAGTCATTGCTAGCGTCCGCGGAATTGGCGTAGCGGTCATGACTAAAACGTGCGGCGGATACGGTTGGCTTTTACGCCACAATTTCGCCCGTTGCTTTACACCAAAACGGTGTTGCTCATCGATAATCGCTAAACCAAGATTTTTAAATACAACTGGATCTTCGATTAACGCGTGCGTTCCGATTAAAATATCGATCTCGCCCGCTGCAAGTTCTTCGAGGATTTTTTTACGCTTTTTTCCTTTGATGCTACCCGATAAAAATGCCACATTTACATCCATTCCTTCCACATATTCCGTTACCGACTCGTTGTGCTGCTGCGCCAAAATTTCCGTCGGCGCCATCATGCACGCCTGATAACCATTGTCCAATGCCATCAACATCGTCATCAAACCAACCATCGTTTTTCCACTTCCTACATCGCCTTGCAATAGGCGATTCATTTGTACGCCTTTGCCGAGATCAATACGAATTTCTTTCAATACGCGCTTTTGTGCGCCCGTGAGTTCAAAAGGAAGTTTCGTATGAAAAAAGGTATTGAAGTAGTCGCCGATTTTTTCAAAAACAAAGCCTTTGATAGCATCTTGGCGTTTGCGTTTATTTTCTAAAAGGCGCAATTGCAAGAAAAATAATTCCTCAAATTTGAGCCGATTTTGTGCGTCTTTGAGTTCTTTTTGTGTTTTAGGAAAGTGAATTTGGCGAATCGCTTGGTAGTGAGAAGGCAGTTTAAATTTTTTGGTGACGTACTCAGGTAAATTTTCGGGAAAGTGTTCGGGCGCAACATTTTCGATGACTGCTTTCATTAGTCGTCGCCTTGCTTTCGCATCCAAACCTTTGTTATTCAACTTCTCCGTACTGGGATAAACGGGCGCAAAACTCGATGCCTGTTGCGTATTTTGTGCATTAAGCAATTCCAATTCGGGATGTGCCATATTCGGCTGACTCCGAAACATCGCTACTTTTCCAAACGCGACGTATTCCTTCCCTACGACTAGTTGTTTTTGTAAAAAATGTGCGCCTTTGAACCACACCAATTCCATCATTCCTGTTTCATCGCGCAGGCGTCCAACCAAACGTTTTTTGCGTCCTTCACCCTGCATATCCAAGCGACGCAATACGCCACGTACTTGCACCGTAGCGCCTTCTTCCGTAATTTCTCGAATGCGATGGAAACGCGTTTTATCGACGTAGCGAAACGGATATTGCATAATCAAATCGCGCAACGTATAAATGCCTAACTCCTTGCGCAGCAGATCGCCGCGCTGTGGCCCAACCCCTTTCAGGTATTCGATGGGACTTTCGAGAATGTGGAGTGGCTTTTTTTCTTCCATAATTGAAACGCAAAGGCGCGAAGACGCAAAGTTTTTTGTTAAACGCAGAGTTCGCGGAGGCGCGGAGTTTTTCCGCTTTAACACGCACTCAGTTCAATTCGCGGAGTATTTTTTCTAAAGAAAAAAATTTGGCGGAGTTCGACTACACAATAACCGAAGACACAGTATGTAAACTTTAGTTAACCAAATTGGTGAAAAATATAAACAATTTGTTGTATTCGGTGATGTTTTTATAGAACTTTGTATTTGAAAGTCATAATGAACTGTTTTGAAAAACTAGGTGTTGAAGAAAAAGTTTTCTAAACAAAAATCGTAAGTAAATAAAAGCTGCAGTGGCTAGGTAAATTCATCATTTCACATTCATCAATCATCATTCAATCCCCTATCTTTGCAGACGAAATAATTTAGCGGCAATTTTGTTCGTTAACTATTAGATTTTTGTGGATCAGGAACTTGATAAAATAAATAATAATGGCAAGTAAAAGACAACTGCAAGTAGCAGAAATGATAAAGCGAAATTTCGGGATCGTGCTACAACAGGAAGGCTCGTATATCTACGGTGTAGAACCTTTGGTTACCGTAACTAAAGTCGAGGTTTCTCCAGATTTGAGTGTCGGTAAGATCTACCTCAGTGTTTATAATGTAGAGGATAAGCAAACCGTTCTACTCGAAATGGAAGAAAACCACCACCGCTTAAAACAAGGATTGGCAGCGCGTTTGAAACGACACCTACGCCGCTTACCCAACTTTGAATTATTTCTCGATGATACCCTCGACGAGATGTATCGCTTGAATAACCTATTTAGCAAAATGCACCAAGAGAAGCAATTCGGAGAGGATAAGGAATAATTCTTTGCCTACAAAATTGGTCTAAAAAGGAAAATGCCGGGAGGTGTTTTCCTTTTTTTATTTTTGGCTTGGTATTAAATACTGTAACTTTGTAATATATTTACGTTATTATTAATACTCCCAATGGCAATTTTTTAAACTTAAAAACCAAAGAGTTATGAGAATTTTTATCACCACGTTATTATTCGTCCTTCCTCTATTCGTCTTTTCGCAAAGTCATCCTGAAGTTATCGCTTCCTAC
>JBGCES010000441.1:0-2931 GCA_045106545.1 Saprospiraceae bacterium | reverse complement strand
TTGCTCGCTTTTAGCAGTTGCCAGAAAGACAATGATTTATTCCAAGAAGTGACCCCTAATCTGGAAAATACACTTGCTACAATTTCTGAAAAAGAGCAAACGACTGAACAAGATGATGCGATTGATTTTACAATCGATGCTAACACCGAATTAGAAACCATTGAAGAAGATACTAATAGTGAAATCACCATGCGCAGCGGTCGCGAATTGCTTTTTTCAGAGACTTACACGATCAGTGCTCGAACCTCTAAGCGCATTAGACAATACAAAAGCGATATGCAAACAGGGCCCGATTGTCGCTACGAGGTAGAAGTGATTCGTCATGGTGGTGATCCTGATTTATACATCGTAGGAAGTAATGGGCAGACTGTGAGACAAATAAGAAGAGCCGAAATTTACAATAATGGCGCATTGGAAGAATCGTATGCGCAGCGTATTGATTTGCGAGCTGAGGAAGATCGCTTGTACTACTGGGTAGTCGCGGATCAAGACATGACGGCACGTTTCAAAATTAATATCTATAGGGTTTGTGCTGGACCTACGGGCGGAAATGGCGGAAATGGTGGCGGAAATACCAATACTTGTTGTACCAATGTGCTCAACGAAACTTGGCTACAGGATAAAATCGAAGCCATGTGTAGTGACCAATGTACAGGCGAAAAAATCTATTGTGGTTTTTATAATAGCTTACCAGTGGTACATATTACACCTTGGGAAAGTGGTTGTACGGATGGTATGGGCTACGTTTATAACTGTGCAGGTGACTTAGTGGAAACTTATGGTGGCATTGGCGGCGGTACATTGCAAGGAAATTTTCTGACCAATCACGATTTGTTGTGGGATAGTGAAACGGATTGTACGAATGATAATACATGTGTGCTATTGCAATCGGAAAACTTTGAGCAGCGTCAAATTGGTGATATGATTGCGCTCAATAGTGAGCAATGGGAAACGTGGAATCCATTACGTGAAGGTACATTCAACGACCCACTAGTAGGTAGAGATCAATTTAATACTTCAACTACGTATCTCAATTTTAATCGACCCGAAAATAATGAAGATGTCGTTTATCGTTTGAGAAATCGTACCAACGGAAATTACAAACTAACATTTGATATTCGCGTGCAAGGAACGGGTTATTTTAATATCCAAACCGATCAAGATAATCGTGTAAGCGGCGGTGTATTTGGTACTTATTTTCGCAACGATGGACGATTTTATGTAAGAACGAATACTGGTGGACAGTCAAATTTGCAGCCGTATTATAAAAATCAATGGGTAAAAGTAACCATCAAGGCTGATTTTACTCGCAATCAATATGCAGTTCAAATTGGTAACCAAACGGTAAATGTTATCTCTGCTGCTAATTTTAATCGCTTAGGCGGAATCAATTTTTACACTATTGATGGTGCAGACTTTCAGGTCGATAATATTGAATTGAGACAGTGCCAATAGCTAAAATATAAACTCAAAGCTCCCATTCTTTCAACTCTAAAATTTAATCATTATGTCAATGTTCGCAGCTTGGTTTACGGTATTCTATGGAGAAGATCCTTTTGTACATATTTTCTCCTTTGATCGCCCGTAAATAGTGTCTCCAAAATTCTAAATCATTTATTCTTTCACTTTTTAAATTTCAATTATTATGATGATGTATGCAGGTTATTTAACGGTTTGTTTTGGATTAATCGATAGCTGGGCTTATGTAGGTCAGTTGATTCCATAATCACTTCAAATTTACGCAAATTAAATGCAACTAAAGCACTTTTATTCTACGGAATGAAGGTGCTTTTTTGTTTTCCAATAATCTGACAATCAGTTGTTTATGATTAATGCCGAAATTTTTTTCAAAAAAATAGAAAGAAACTGATCACAATTCTCTCAATACTGGAACTGTTAGTTGTTATTCATTTTTAAAACACAACTAAATCATCATATCATGAAATCTTTAGCTACTATCATTTTCTGTTTTTTCGCACTTATTCTTACTGCACAATCTCCTTTTGGTCACACTGCAAATGCAGAAGTAATGGAATCTGATCCCGTTTATTTAGCCAAGCAAACGGCTAAAATTAAGGCAGGGCTTTCTCGTAATTTTCATACAGACGCAGGACAAGAAATCGTAAAGACGGGTGGTACGCAACTTTGGGTACAATTTGCAGATGGTACGGGCGAAGCGATGCTACTTGATTTTGCTCAATATGGTTATACTAGTTTAGGTCATCCCGTTTGGTCCGCAGACGGAACACAAATCGCAGTTTCGGCAAAGATAGGATTGAATAAAGCAGATTTAATCGTACTGAATGCCGATGGAAGTAATGCGCGCGTATTAGCAAATTTTGTGCAAACATGGGCAGTTTGGATGGATTTAGAAGATCTTTCTTGGAGAATGGACGGGCAAGAAATCGCAGGAGTATTGCAGGTACGTGAAAACGCTTGGACGGATAATGGAATGTTTCTTTTTCAACATAATCTGAATACGGGCGAGACTTCTTATTACACCGATTACTACTGTGACGGCGTTAGTCATGCTCCTAATAGCTCGCGTTTGGCTTATAGTTTAAATACCAGCCTACTGGACAAAAACGAAGTGCAGGTTTGGAATTATGCAGATAATACCTACGAAACTTGGGAAGAAGATATTCGCTTGGAATATGGTTCGCACCGCCGTTATAGCTTGATTAGCTTAACTTGGAGTACAGAAAGTTCTATTTTAATAACTATCCAATTAATCGACGTTTTTGCTGCTGATGTTTACACGTACCATGTCTTTCGAGTAGAAAAAATAGGTGAAAATCAGTTTCAAACTAAGTTTCTATTCAATACTGGTGCTGCTCGTCCACACTTGACTTCTTCTCCTGACGGGACAACGATTTACACATCCGTAGTACAAAACAATAAAATCAATATGTACCAAGTGTACTTACAGCC
>JBGCES010000440.1:0-3668 GCA_045106545.1 Saprospiraceae bacterium | reverse complement strand
ATGGACAAATTAATGTACAGCGACAACGTTCTGCCATGCTCCAAAGTACGGGCATTGTCACCTTAGGATAATAAAAAACGCGGTCGGGTTGCTCTTTTTCTAATGCCGCTATTTGCGTTTTGACCATCTTCTTTTGCAAGCGAATTCCCTCCTTTCCCATTTTTATCAAATTGGTGATCCGTTGCCACCAATTTCCTTTGCTGCCCATAATTGCTCTACCGCCCTCGCCTTCGATCATTTCTAAAAATGCCTTATCAAAACCGTAAAATTTATATTTTAATGGTTCAACTAATTCCCGAAATTGTTCTGGAAAAGCGCAAATAATCTCATGTCCATGCGCAGCGTATTGTTCCGCTATTGCTAGGAACGGCTCGACATCACCCCGACTTCCGATGGACATTAAGACGATCTTCATAGCGGCTAATTTGCATTCTCAATCACCTCATTATCATCTACAATCAAACACAACAACCCAGCGATAATCATAGAAACGCCACCAATAATCAGCGCGTAAATCGCCATATTTCCAAAAAATGTTTTTAAGAAAAAACCTAAAATAGCTGCTGCGACAATTTGCGGAATCACGATAAAGAAGTTGAAAACACCCATGTAATAGCCCATTTTATTAGCGGGTAAAATAGACGACAACATCGCGTAAGGCATAGATAAAATACTCGACCAAGCGATACCTACGCCGATCATCGAAACCAACAACATATTGGGATCGCTAATAAAATAGATCGAAATCAAACTCAATCCACCAATGACAAGAGCTAATAAATGCGTCACGCGGCGGCTCGTATATTTAGCAATTACAGGCAATAGAAAAGCTACTAATGCCGCGATTCCATTATAAATAGCAAAACAAATTCCTACCCAATCCGCTCCTTCATTATAGAGTGCCGAAGTCGTGTCTTCCGTTCCATATACGTGGCCCGTTACTGCCGAAGTCGTATAAATCCACATCGCAAAGAGCGCGAACCAGGAAAAGAATTGTACGACTGAAAGTTGCGCCATCGTTTTCGGCATCTTGAAAATACCCGCAAAAGATTCAATCAATCCATCAAAAACACCCGTTTCGGCATTTTCAGCTCGTAGTGCTTCAATATCTTCTGGTGGATATTCTTCGGTATTAAAAACAGTCCACATCACCGCTAAAAAATAGGCAATACCTCCGACATAAAAAGACCATTTTACCGAATCAGGAATACCGCCATCCGCAGCAACATTACTAATGCCAAACCAATTGGTAAACATCCACGGCAGTGCAGAAGCGACTACGGCTCCGATGCCAATAAAGAAACTTTGCATGGCAAAACCGCTCGTACGTTGCTCATTGGGTAGCATATCACCGACAAAGGCACGGAACGGCTCCATACTAATATTGATCGACGCGTCCATTAACCACAGCATAATTACTGCCATCCATAAAGCGGTAGAATTGGGCATTAAAAAGAGCGCAATAGTAGCTAAGATCGCACCGACGGCAAAGAACGGTCGTCTTCGCCCCCATTTTACGGACCAAGTACGGTCGCTATAATAACCAATTATCGGCTGTACCAAAAGTCCCGTAACTGGAGCTGCGAGCCATAGGATGGGCAATTCATCTTTAGATGCGCCAAGCGTTTCGAAGATTCGACTGACGTTGGCATTTTGTAAAGCAAAGCCAAATTGGATGCCTAAAAAGCCGAAGCTCATATTCCAGATTTGCCAAAAAGAAAGACGAGGTTTGATAGAATTAATGGAGACACTACTCATGTGAAATGTGGTTTGAAAATAGTTCGGAAGTGGTTTGAATTTGATTTATTTGAAATGGGAAGAGGAAGGTAGTCGATTATTTGGGAAATATAAAATTTAAATCCTGGTTTCTGATTTCATACTTTTTAAAAATCTTGAATAATCGTACTTAAAGAATATTTTTTTGCGCAAGTGAATATTTTCACTAAATTTAATTCTTTAAAGAGTCGTAAATAAAAAAAGGCTACTTAAAGTAGCCTCTCCCAAAAGATAGTGTAAAATAAAACTTCCAATAATCTTTATTTCATTGGTTTTGGTCTTTGTGTATTTGCTTGAATGAACGTTTGTTTTCAGATTTTTTTTGAAGTTAAATTCGCTCAAGCAAAATTTTCTGTTGTAATTACGATATAAAACTAATGTATAATTGGCTGCAATCCAATAAAAATTACTTTTGTACGGTCAACTATTTTTCCGCAAACTGTTGCGCAACCCGTTGCGGTTGGCAACTTTTTCTACCCAACTAAGAAAAACCTGTAAAATATGCGCAGAATTACTATTCGAGATATTGCAAAACTGGTTGGAGTCAACCCTTCTACTGTATCGCGCGCATTGAAAGATCATCCCGATATAGGAAAGGAAGTCAAACAGAAAATACAAGAAGTGGCGCGAGAGTTGGGCTATCGTCCAAACTATCAGGCAATTAATTTTCGACAACGAAAAAGTAAATTAATTGGCTTAATTCTGCCTGAACTTGGACGTTTCTTTTTCCCCGATATGATTCGTGCAATTGAAGAGATGACCCGTAAAAACGGCTACAATGTTATTATTCTACAATCCAACGATCAGCTAGAAAAAGAACAGGAGTGTCTTACTTTTTGCCAAAACTTCGGTGTGGATGGGGTTCTAATTTGTCTCACCCGCGATACCAAAACGACACAAAACTTCGCCAATTTTCTGGCAGCAGATATTCCGATTGTATATTTGGATCGGACGCTTAGAGAACCTGGCGATACGACCGTGAGTATTAATGATTTTCAAGCTGCCCATACTGCTATCCAATATCTCGCTGGCAGAAGATACCAACGAATTGCAGGGCTTTTTGCTGGCGAAAATTTGCAAACCACCCAGTTGCGTAAGCAAGGTTTTCAAGCAGCTTTAGAGAAATACGACCTACCGCGCTACGAAGGTTATTCTTGTCACGCTAATTCACTTACCGAATCCAAAGCTGCCTTTTTGGAATTATTAAAAAAAGAACCTCGCCCAGATGCGATATTTACCATGTCCGACGAATTGCTCATTTCCGTTACGCAGACAATGTACGAATTAAATCTGCGCATTCCCGAAGACATGGCGGTGATTAGTATTAGTAATGGCTATCTGCCCTACTACATTCAACCTCGGATAACTTTTATCAAACATTCTGGCTATGCCGTTGGACAAACCGCCGCTGGTTTATTACTCGATCTGATCAATGGAGATGAGCAGGTAAAAACAGAGACGATGGGCAAGCAAGTTGAAGTCGAAACTTATTTGGTTGAGTTAGAATCATGCTGAAAAAAGTGGTGTAAAATAATTCAAAAGTAGCTTCGCAACGCCGAAATAATTAGTTCAATTATCTTCCAATCAAAAACGCCCCGCTACCCGAAGGTAGCGAGGCAAAACCCACACACTATAAAGAGTTGGTAGTATGGAGTTAGTAGTTGCACTACTTTTCTCGTACTACATATTTTTTTTCATTTGGTTACGTTCACTCAACGCTTAAATTTAAGACTTTGTGAATAGCTCTCCTCTTTTTCATCATGCTTTCTCAGTAAAATACCTGTAAATGGGGAGGTCAAAATACCCTCCCCTTACATTTAATCGGTTTTCGGAATGGCACTGTCGCCAAATTTCATGGTAGTCAATCTATTTGCTGGATTGTAATGCTAATA
>JBGCES010000044.1:0-5876 GCA_045106545.1 Saprospiraceae bacterium | reverse complement strand
CTACGGCTATTCGTAATGCAAAAAAATGGGCATTCTCAAAAGGTATCGCTGAGAAGCAATGTGGAACAATCACTTATGATTTCAAAGTGAAGTAAAATCAATAAAGTTGTTAAATGAAAAAGCCTTCGATGAAACGAATTCATCGAAGGCTTTTTTATTGTCTCTACTATTTGATTGTCTCCTCATACTTGCTTCACCGCATCTACTTTTTTTAGCGTACGCTTAATCTGCTTCCGATGCCGATTAAAATGGGCATCTAAAAAAGAAAGCATTCCAAATAATGTCATTCGTCCAGCAATTGGATGTTTATAGACTTCTTTATTTAATACATCATCAGGAATATTTGCGAAGAAAGTGCGTAGTTCGCCACGCGTTTCTTTATATAATTTAACAACTTCCCAAAAAGAAGAATCAGTAGGTAAATTTGCCGCTACTACTGCTGGTGCTTTAATTTTGATCGGAATAGCCGTAAACGCTCCTGCTGCCATACTTCGAAAACTAGTAGCAAATCCTGCTTTTTTTAGCTCTGGATTGTAACTCAGTTTTTTGTTCACATACCCCATAGAACCACGTTCCACTTTGATCATGTGGTGCAATACCTGAAATACTGACCATTTATCAGCTTCTGGCTGCTCATTTAACTTATCTTCAGTATAAGTTTCTAAGTCTTTGAATAGCAACCGTAAGTTGGTATCCATGCGATCTAAACGTTTTTCGATAGTACGATTCATAAATAATGAAAGTATAATTTTGCTTGCAGCTGAAAAAACTCCTTTTCCTTTGGTAGAATTCAAAAATAGTGACAATAATTGATAGTTATACGTTAATGCTAGTGATTTTGTTAATGTGATGTAAATTACTGTACGAAAATTGTAGTTTCCAGTATAAATCGTCAAATTGGGAAATCAATAGCTATTTAAACCTAAACTACCCATTTCAATCCTACATCAATATGTTGCTACGCCCAGCTATGTTTTTGCTGCTCTCCATAATGCTGCTTATTAGTTGCCAAAATAGCCCTGAGCCAGCTATTGAGTTTGTAAACGATACTAAAGTCATTAAACAACTCAATCAGTCCATTCCCGAAGAGGATGTTTTTGAAATCAAATGGGGTGACATAATCCTTCCTATCGAAAAATACGCCAATCCAAATGGTTTTAAAGGCGATACAGAGGTAGAACGAGCAACCATATTAGCCGCACTCGAGCAACCCTTAATGTTATATAAAAACAATTTGCCGCTGGATATTGAGATCCATACGGTTTATAACTACACGGATGGTTGGCGCGATTCAAAATGGAAACCAAATCCATCAGAAAATCAACGTGATTTGAATCCCGATGTCATTGAGAGTTTACGGGCGACTGTACAAAAAGGTGATAAGATTGTGATTCATCTCGGTTCGGTTAACAAAGAAGTATATGTCGCTGGAGCAGGTATCAATATCAAAGATCCATATCAAGCTTATGAACCTGAAAAACGCGTAAAATGGCAACGCTCTAATGAAAATGCATTTGGTTTTCAAGTGATTAGTCAGGAAGGAAAAGAAAGTGTTTTGCGGATTGATACGGCGGCCGAAGCCACAGCAAAGGTTTATGATTTATATAAAGACCGCAAGGATTATAAGATTTTGCATATTCCAAACTTTGCTACTCAACGCCGTTTAGTTATTGATGAAGACGAGATTTTTAGCAAATATGATATTCGGCGGACGGAGTTATTCAATAACGAATTTGACCGTTGGACGCTGTCTGAGTTTACCGATTATTACCGCCGCTGGGTGCATTTAGATTGGGGCGAAATGCAGGCTTACGCCAATAGTGAAAATTATTCCGTTTCTACTTTTTTACAGAGTATAAAAAAAGAATTGGTACTCAATGTAGATAAGCGTGTCGTTCCTATTTTAGGTTTTGATTTAATCATCAAAGGAGGCGAAAAACCACCGATTCGCTTCATTACCAATCAGTTAGACATTCCAGAAATCAAAAAAGCACTCTCTGAAGTTCCTTCAAAATCTTCTATTTATTTTACCAATATCATCGTCGATGACGCGGGAGAAACAAAACATTTTCCACTCCACTTTGCTTTTCATATCGACGATCCACTCCCCTTTGATCTAGATATTGCGGAAGCTGAAGCAGAAAGTCTCATCACAGATTATACTGCCGAATTTACGGATAGTGCTTATCAAATTTCTTATAAAAATTATCGCTTAACAGATGTAGTCGCACATCTAGTCGATCTGCCTGCCGATGAAGTGTTTTTCAATCAATTCAAACGCAATCCAGTCGTTAATATCTGTTTCGCGTCGAAAACGCTACCGCTTGAATATGGTAAAAAAGCCATTCAACGCGCCTTAGAAAAAGAATACAATATCAAATTCAATTGGTCGTGGCATGACTATTATAAATTGACCGCTATCGCTCCCGAACTATTAGACGGTTACCGTCAATCAGAAGAAAAAGAATCGGCGCGACAGTTTAATTACAACCTAGATGAAGACACCAAAATAGCTGACTTGACTTACGCCAACCTGTTTCAAATGGCGTGGCGCGTCGGTGGAGAGTTTCGTATTTCTATAGTTAATACGACCGATATTGAAGGAACTTTCAATATGAGTATTGATATGCAATCCGTAGATGATTTGCAACGAAATTTATTTGAGCAATATGGATTGGAATTGACGAAGATGACGGAGGAAATTAAGACGGTGGCGTATCAGATGGAGATACAGTAAATAAAAAATGCGTAGCATCGCAAACCTTTCGACTGGTAAGTAGTTTCGATTAAAAAGTCCGCTATGAAAATTTCTACAATTATCTTATTCTGTCTAATCGGAATTGTATTTTCTTCCTGTGAAAAAAATGATTTCACTCGGGAAGTGACTATATCCTTTTCTTATGCTCCACCACAAAGTAATCTATTCGCTTATGTAGATGCAAGCATTGTCTTTTTTGAAACAGATAGTAATGCGCTTGTTGAATTCGAAAGGGAATTTATAGATAGAGATTCTGGCGTAAACTTAGATCCAACTATGCTCAATTTGGGCAATTATTATGTTCGGTATCAGTATTTTGTCAATGATTTTCCTGAGGGACCAGTACGCCATCAACCATTTCAAGTACAAGATAGGGAAGATATTTTGATTGAAATCAGTGACTAATCTTGAAATAAAAGCTATTCTCCCAACCACGCCTTAAACGCTTTTACCCGTTCGCGACTCACCACAACTTCGTCATTCATTTTTGGTATTAGTTCAAGTTTCAATCGACTATTGAAATAAGTATGAATCTTACCAATCGCCGCAACGCGCACTACCATTTTTCGATTGATTCGATAAAAATTAGTCGGATTAAGTCGCTGTTGGACTTCATCCAAAGTGTAATCCAATAAGTATTTTTTGTTGTTTTGCGTACGAATAAAAGTGAGGCTACTTTCGGAAAACACGTAGGCAATATCCGCTACTGGAATTGTTAAAAATTGCTCGCCCGATTTGATTAAAAATCGCTCGGCGTAGTCTTTTTTGTGTAAGCTTTGCAGCAAATTATCAATCTTAGTCGTATCATAATCCGCGCGATACAGCGCATTAAATTTATCTAACGCGCGTTCTAATTCCTCTTGATCAATTGGCTTTAACAAATAATCAACGCTATTCGTTTTGAATGCTTTGAGCGCGTATTCATCAAAAGCAGTCGTAAAAATAACGGGGGCAGTCACCTGCGTTCGTTTAAAAATATCAAAACTCAATCCGTCCGCCAATTGAATATCCATAAATAGCAAATCGGGTTGCGGATGTTTGCCAAACCAATCTACGGCATCTTCTACGCTGTCGATATTTCCTAATATTTCTGCATTAGGTTGGAGTTCGCGCACCAGCTTTTCGAGGCGGCGAGCGGCGTGAAATTCGTCTTCGATGATTAGAATTTTCATATCCTGGAGAACAACTTGTCCCGTCTGAATAGCGGGAGACATTCCTGTCTGTCTATGTTTTAATTAGAAAATTTAGTGTAGTTTTAGACTAGACAGACAAGAGTGTCTGTCCTCCAATGAGTGGCACTTTTACTATAAAATCTTCCTCCGTTTCTATCACCTCTACCCTACTTTCCGTGATTAATTTATACCGCTTGCGGATATTTTCTAATCCGACTTTGGTACTGCCCATTACTTGCGATTTGCGTTGTAAGTTATTTTGTACTACTAGTTTATTATTTTCAATAAAAACCTTGATAATCAATGGTTTACGCTTAGAAATAATATTATGCTTGATCGCATTTTCAAATAAAATCTGCATCGAAAGCGGAACGATTTGCGCAGAATGGGAAGCAGTAGGCACGTCAATTTCTACTTGCAATTTTCCACGAAAACGTTCCTCTTGCAAAAAGACATAATTTTGAATAAAATCTAATTCTTCACGTAGCGGAATAACTGTTTCTTCCCGAAATTCAAGTACATAGCGATACACCTTTGACATTTTATTTAAAAACCGAACTGCTAGTTTTTGGTCTTCTTCTACAATGCCCGTCAGTGTGTTTAAACTATTGAATAAAAAGTGTGGATTGACCTGTGCGCGTAGCCCTTGCAACTGTGAACGAATCTGCGCTTGCACGGCTTGTTCTTTCTCTAAAATCGTTCGTTGCAACTGCGAATAAAAGTAGATACTTTCGTAAATAGAAACGACAGTGACAATCAAAGCATAAATAAAAACGGTAGCGGTAAATGGCTGCTCGTGCATAAGATTATCATCTAAACCAATCCAAGCTAAAATGCTAAAAGCTACCGTACGGATAATCGTTCCGACTATCTTCGTTCCAATAATAACGCAGATGGAAGCCAGAATAATCCGTCGCCGAGAGTCTTTGAAATCAGGATAGCGTTTACGAAAGTAAATCATTATTCCCCGCGAAGTCTCCCAATAACCAATCGTAAAGAAAAGCGACAACAACCAGTCGCCTAAATAATCTCGTAATGGAAACAATTCATCCCCAAAGAATAAAATTGGAATAAAAAAGGCAATAATCGGCGCGCCGATGATGCGCACCCAAATGTCGTTAAACCCTAGATATGGATTGATTTTGTTCATACTGGAGGACAGACATTCCTGTCTGTCATTACTGGAGGACAGACATTCCTGTCTGTCGTTACTGTCTGTCAAGTCGCTCACGTGATAGACAGACAAGAATGTCTGTCCTCCATTGCTTTAAAACTGCACTCGATACATAAAATCAGGAAAAAATCCCGCTTGATATACCGTATTTATTTCGTTCGTTACGCGATTGTAGCGATTCGTAAACACATTCTGTCGATTCGTAATATTCTGAAAATCAAGGAAGAACGTGTGCGCCAATTTACGTTTTTTGCTGTTCATGCGAAAACCAAATTTAACGTCTAAGCGGAAATAGGGATCAAATCGTTCACTAAAAGCAAGTTCTTCTTGCAATACTTCATTATTAGCGGCTTGTGAAGCTGCCAAGTCGATAGGTGTGAAATAACGTCCACCCGCTGTAGTGAATTTGATGTCCGTTGTAATCGCATTGCGTTTGTCTTTGCCTACTGCAAATTCCTTTCCACCTAATACATTCAATACATAACCATTATTAAACGCCGTATTGCGTTCTACGCCGTCGCTTCCTTCGTATTTACTATCGAAAACACTGGCAGTCAGCAAGCCATAAAAACCTTGACTAAAGAACTTTTCGAGGGTCAATTCTACCCCATAATTCGTTCCCGTTCCGTCGTTCGTTAAGCTACCCGTTTCCGGGAAAACAAAATCTGCACCTGCGTTTAAGATCGAAAAGCTACTTGCTGTACTTTCTACAGGAACGCTATAGAGCGATTGGTAATAAGTCTCTATTTTAGTGCGCCAATTATTGGCAAAT
>JBGCES010000439.1:0-6931 GCA_045106545.1 Saprospiraceae bacterium | reverse complement strand
CCTTGTAAATTAGTTGGTTTTTCCAATAATTTCCACATTTGAGTTGTGATTTTATCTAAACCATAATACTTGCTTGTTGGCAGGTGGATCAAAACTAATTCGTTGTCTATTTCTGCACTTAAAAAATCAATTTCATTACGTTGTAGTAAACAATTTGTAGGGATAGTATTTGTCATAATAGTCATCGTGTTTGTTAAACAATCTAAATAAATAATAATTAAAGTATATAAAATTTTATCGTTCAATTTAGTTAAACGGAGCTGATGTTTTTAGCTTATCTATGAAGGACCTCGTCCACCTCCATTTCCATTTCCAACTTCACTTTCTCTAAAGTTTTTCCCAAGAATATCTTCTGGGCTAATTGGGATAGGAGATGATGGCTTTTGCCAATCTGTTTTTTTGATACTTTCGATTTCATGGTTGTGTTGATTCCTTTTCATGGTTGTTACTTTAGTGAGTAAAAAAAATGATTACTCATTGAAAAATTCAATAAGCTAGTAAGGGGAATCGTTTGGGTTAAGATTTATCAGTTTTTCAAATAATACACTTATGCTGTTTTTTAACTAAAGTAGGTATTTAAATAATTTGCTTTATGCTGCATTTCCTGTACCGTCTGCGTCCAGCGTAAAATGCCAGCAAGCGTTTCTTGATGTCGGTTGTCAATTTTTTTCAACCTATGTTGATAGCCTTCAAGCAATTTATTCATTTGCTTAAAGTTATAGACTGAAGCCGCGAAAGTGTGGTAATAGGAATTTAAGTGCTCTTGGATTTCCGTTACAAATGCGATTACATTCGTTCGATTTAATTTTTCTTCAAAATAGCAAGGACGTTTTGCTCCTTCAAGTAAGTCTGAAGGTAATTGGTGTCTTAATGCACGTTTAATCATATTACGCGCGGGTCGATTTCGAAAAAAGTGTCTTGGGAGGGATGCACAGAAATCGACCAAATCAGCATCGAGGAGGGGATGCAAATAGGTAATATCATATTTCTTGCCAATAAAATTCCAAATATCCGATCTTATCGTAAAATAACTACGATTTAACACTTCTAGGCGGTAGTTATATGCCGATGGATACCAGTATAACGAAAGAACGGGGCGCTGAAACCACTCTGCGGCAGCGTGTTTAAATTCTGGGGTGTACCAAAAAGAGTGATTTCCTATTAGCTTAGTTAAATCTATTGCTCTCAAAGCATCTACCATATGCTCTTCCATACCGAGTAACGCCTTGACTCGATAACGCCAACGATGCAGAAAACCAATTTTCCACTTCATGTACAATTTTGCATGTTGATCATTATGGAGAGAGTAGCGTACATTTTGAAAACCATGTCCATAACTCGCCAGTTCGTCACCGCCAAGCCCTGTTAGAATGACTTTTTTATCTGCAGCTTGCACATATTTGCAAATATCATGTTCTATATTTTCCTCGTTTGCGTAATGCCAGTTGCCAGCACCTTGCATAAGCGTATGTGTCTTATTATTTTGCTCAAAAGGATAAAAAAACTTTAATTTTAAATGTGGGAAATGTTGCTGATATTTTCCAATAAAACCGCTTTCATAGCGATCGTGTAGTAACGGAGCATCCTTTTTCATTAAGCTAAATGCGAGTCTTTCTTTGGGAGATAACTGACACATTATAGCAGTTATACTTCCACTATCTAGGCCTCCACTAAGGTGTAAAGCTGCATTAGGTGCAAATTCATAGCATCTGGTAACAGCTTGCCGAATGAGGTGTCCTAATTCCTCACAAGCTTCTTCATAATTTCCAGTAAACGCTGCGCCTTTTAGATCTTCAAATGACCAATACTTATGTAAACGAATCGCATTATTTTTATATTCCAGATAATGACCAGGTGGAATCCTTTTGATACCAACAAACGGAGTTCGGTCGGAACGTTCTCCTTTTTCTAATCCACCTGCATTGTAATATCCGATTGGATCTAATTTAATGTGCGGCAAATAAGGCAGTAATTCTTCAATATCTTCTGACACCAAAGGCTGTCCATCACGTATTACGTAGAACAAAGGCAAGGATGCAAATCGATCTACTACATGAAATCCAAAAGAAGGAGTATGATAAGAAAAGTAATATCCTAACTTTTGTTGATGCACAAAACTATAGTCTCCGCGCTGTATTTTTGGAAGAACTTGTGCTGAAACAACGGCTCCACGATGCTTTACAGTAAGATAAACGGTTGTGTAGTTATCCATTTCCAATACTTGTGGCAGTTCGATTACTCTATGATGATAATCAAAAGCTAAGGGTTAGTTGTGATCTGATAAATAATATTTGAGGAGGTAGGTAACTATAATAGAATTATAGGTTTAGTTAAAGCTTAAATAGAAAAAAGTGTACCAAAAGGCATTAACACTGTTATGCCTACCTAAGTAACGATATTCACCAGTACAGATATTTAAAAGAAAGACAATATTTTACAACATTGTCTTTCTTGTAAAAATGTTTTCAATTTGTTACGAAGGTCCTTTATTACCTTGCGATTGCGCTGGTTCAGTTCCAGTCTTATCTTTGCCCAGTATATCGCCAGCAATAATAGGAATAGGAGAAGATGGCTTTTCCCATGTTAATCGATTAGAGTCTTGTCGTGTCTGATTGTTTTGAATTTTTTGCATTGCAATAATAATTAAAGGGTTAAAAAAATAGAATGTCAGAAAATTATAAATTATCTTTTATGTAAATTGACTATCTCTAGCCTCACAATATTATTTGTCGTATAGCGGTTGCTAATTGCATAGTTGCATTAGCAATTATCAACTGGTTTTGATTGAATTGTTAAGACGTTTTAGGAAAACAGAGAACTGCTAAATAAATAGTGTTTATGTCAGATGTAAAGCAACAGGCTAAGCCGATGTGTTGTCGTATATTAATTCGAAACAGTAGAGTTATATTTAGTATTGCTACGTGAGATAAAAAGTGTTCTAGTGAAGATAGAATTGAAGGAGCGTATTTGAAAAATAAATAAAAAATGTATTGATTAGACTTTTTAAATGTTTAGTAAAACAACAAACATTTCATAGTAAATCAAAATTATGTAACTAGTTTTTTCTTACTTTTCGTTGAACGGTCATTTTTAGCAGTTGAACGGTAAAAAGGTTGTTCAAATAAGTAAAAACCACATCCGTATTCGGCAACGAGTCGTTCGTTTCCTCCAAGTCTTTTGAACAACAGACATGTAATTGTATTAATTCAAATGCAATACAGTAGGTGAATGAGAACCTTTACAAAAAATAAAAAAGTGTTCTAGTTAAGAAAAGTTTGAAGAGCGTATTAGGAAAAGAAATCTTAAATTGTAAGCTAATTTAAAACTATTTTTTAACAAAGGCAAGTGATTGAACTGTTATGTATCATATTTTATTTTAATATGAATTTATTGTTGTTTTTTTAGAAAAAAAATAACAACTGGTAACAGCTTAAAAGCCATTTTTCATTCTGAAGAAAAAAACATCAAATAGGTAGAAAAAAATAGGCAGCGAATGGAATTCGCCGCCCCGTAAACATGATTTGTCGTTAAGTGTAAATGTGTATTTTATGTGTGTGTTAACAAGTTAGATTAAAGTTTTTATATAAGAAGGTTTTTTAATCTGCGCCAAAGATTAAAAAAAAATGTCAAGTGTTAATTTTTTTCTCCACTTTTTTATAAAAAAATGATTGTTCTGGATTTCATTCTACAACTCCTTCACCTCTTTCACCAATCGCTGTAAACTATCCTTCGCATCTCCGAATAGCATTTTTGTTTTGGTATGAAAAAACAGCGGATTCTGAATACCCGCATAACCTGGACGCATACTTCTTTTTAAAACAATCACATTTTTTGCTTCCCAGACATTCAAAACGGGCATCCCATAAATTGGACTACTCGGATCGTCGTACGCTGCGGGATTCACTACGTCATTTGCGCCCACAATGACGACTACATCCGCATTGGGCAAGGCATCATTCGCTTCGTCTAAGTCTAATAATTTAGGATAAGGGACGTCGGCTTCCGCCAAAAGTACATTCATGTGCCCAGGCATCCGACCCGCTACGGGATGAATGGCATATTTTACTTCTACGCCGTTTTTACTCAACTGATCGTCTAGTTCTTTACATACTTTTTGCGCCTGTGCTACGGCCAATCCATAACCTGGAACAAACATCACTGACTGCGAATAAAACATTTGAATAGCCGCATCGCTGGGCGCGACTTCCTTTGCTATGCCGCCATCAGCACCTTTTGCAGCTGCTGCCGTAGCACCGCCACCAAAGCCACCCAATAGCACATTAAACAAAGAACGATTCATTGCCTGACACATCAAAATCGTCAAAATCGTACCCGAAGCACCCACCAAAATACCGCCAATCAGCATGATTTGACTATTGTAAATCAAACCCGCCGTTGCGGCAGAAAGTCCTGTAAAAGAGTTTAATAAAGAAATGACTACTGGCATATCCGCGCCACCAATCGGTGCAACAAATGAGAAACCATATATCAACGCCAATACCGTTAGAACGGTAAATAATGTCCCCGATTCGCCACCCGTCACGACGATATAAATACTCAATCCGACGAGGATAAGTAGCATAATATTATTGAGAATTTGGTGCTTCGGCAAAGTCACTTGGCTGTCCCACACCTTGCCATCCAGTTTCAAATAAGCCAAAATACTACCCGTAAATGCAACCGCACCAATCAACAAAGTCAAAATCAAAACCGTTAATTGGCCTGCTGTTCCATTACCGTTTGCGACCAGCGGCAAAATTTCAATAATTGCCAATAAAACCGCACAAGCTCCACCAAGTCCATTAAAAATAGAAACCAACTGCGGCATCTGTGTCATTTGCACTTTCTTCGCTGCCAACCAACCGATAACTCCACCAATAATCGACGGCACAATAATCCACAAATAATTATTCGCGCCGCCACTCAACGGATATAAGATCGTCGTCACAATAGCGATCCCCATTCCAATCGCCGCTAATTGATTACCACGTCGCGCCGTATCGGGCGAACTCAATCGCCGCAATCCAACCACAAAGGCAAGTGCGCCGAGTAAATAAGTAAGGTTTAATATAGAAGTAAGCATAAATAGTTGGTAGTTTTTAAGTTGGTAGTTTTTAGTTGCAACTCGTTCGTAATCAATAACTTAAACTACAATAGTTAAAACCCGATTCGTTTTGTCTCTTCTGATTTCTGACAGATTTATCGGTCTGACCTCTGTCCTCTTTTTTATTTCTTTTTCTTAAACATTTCCAGCATCCGATCCGTCACCGCGAATCCTCCAACCACGTTAATCATCCCCAAAACGATCCCCGCTGCACCCAATCCGAGCGTTAAAAAATCATCCGCCGCCGCTTGTCGAATAAGAATAATCGCACCGACGATCACCACGCCGCTTATCGCATTCGCACCTGACATCAGCGGCGTATGCAATACGGTCGGCACTTTAGAAATGACTTCAAAACCCAATAAAATGGTGAAGCAAAGGAGGTAAATCAGAATTAAATATTCGTCCGTGAAGTTGAGTAAGGCTTGCATATAAAAAAGATTGTGAGATGGTCAGATGTGTGATTGTGAAATGGAGTGATTGTGAAATGGTGAGAAAGTCACGTGTACAATTACGCCATTCCACAATTTTACAATTGTATCATTATATTTTCGCTGCTTTGAGAATTTCGTTTTCCATATCTATAATGAACGCGCCGTCTTTAACGATCAATTTCAAGAAATTGAGGAAATTATTACTCAAAAGCGTACTGGCATCTTGTGCTTTTTGATTGGCTAAATTAGAATCGCCAATGATTGTAACGCCATTGTGTTGGATGATTTGATTGTCTTGGGTGAGTTCGCAGTTACCACCCGTAGAAGCAGCTAAATCGACAATGACGCTACCCGGTTTCATCTTCTCTACCGTCGTAGCAGGAACGAGAATCGGTGCTTTGCGACCACGGACTTGCGCCGTAGTAATAATCACGTCCGACTGCATGGCGCGATTTTGTACTTCGGCGCGTTGACGTTTGATAAAATCTTCGGACTGTTCCACGGCATAGCCACCAGCAGAAGTATCATCTTTCGCACCTTCTACTTCGATGAATTTCGCGCCCAGACTTTGGACTTCTTCCTTCGCTGCTTTGCGCACATCAAAAGCTTCTACCATTGCGCCCAAGCGCTTCGCCGTAGCGATGGCTTGCAAACCAGCTACGCCTGCGCCGAGTACTAAAACCCGTGCAGGTTTAATGCTACCCGCTGCCGTGATCATCATCGGAAAATAACGCGGTAAGTGTTGCGCTGCTTGCAAAACGGCTTGATAACCCGCAATAGAAGCCATGGAAGAAAGTACGTCCATAGCTTGCGCTAAAGTCGTACGGGGCACCATATCCAAGCTAAAGGCACGTAAATCTGTCGCCTTGATGTCGTCCAAACGCTCAGGTGCGTTCAATGGATTGAAAATACCCACGACCACCGTTTCTGCTGGAATCTGCGTCAGGTCTTTGCCAGTAGGCAAATCTATCGTAAGTAGAATATTCGACTGCTTTAGTACTTCGCTACGGGAAGCAGCGGTTACATTTTCGTAAGTCGCATCTGCGAAATTACTTGCTGTACCCACGCCTTTTTCAATTAAAATTTCGACCCCAAGTGCGGTCATTTTTTTTAAAGTAGCGGGTACTAATGGCGCACGTTGGTCGTTCGCTGTTTTGATAACACCTAAAATCATATTGAGGTGGTTTACATTTAAGACTATAGTTGTATTTGGTAGGTAGGAAAGTAGTAAATGCTAATGGGTTGGGTTGTAAGAAGCTGTTTTAAAACTTCTGGTGAAGTCGAAAACGCCGTATTTTTTGTCAGGACAAGGCTGGAAATTAGAAGTATAGTCCTTTTACACAGCCTGCCCCGATGCTTGTCTCGGGGACTAATTTCTTAACGAAGTACTGGC
>JBGCES010000438.1:0-14544 GCA_045106545.1 Saprospiraceae bacterium | reverse complement strand
TGGGCAATTCAATTTCTGTTTCTTCTAAAACGCGTTTTTGAATATCACGGAATAATAAGGCATCAGCTAGATTGTTGTATGCTTTAGCAATATTCTTCTTAACTTCTGTACGTGCCTCCAATTCACTACTTACAGCACCTTCGCCAAAGTATTTATCAAAAAAGGCTTGGTTCATTTCTGCGTGAGCGATGCGATTTACTTCTTCGATCCGCGCTTCGAAAGTATCACTTACTTCGCCTTCAAATTCGTCCTCAAGCTTTAATAAATGCTTGTTGACGTATTTCTTAGTTGCTTCTGCATCTACTTCACCATCTTCACCTTCGCGTTCTTTTTCTAATTTGTACACATTAAAACGTACAACATCACCTACTTTTTTAGAAAGAATATCTTTCTTCACTTCTTCATCTGCAATCGAACTTACTAGCAAACTAAATTCTGCTTCTACCCCTTCGTCTTTCACTTCGCCTTTATCATCTAACTCTAAAGCCGCCAATGCTACGATGTCATTTTCCTCAATACCATCAGTTGGGTTGATTCGGTCACCTAACTGCTTGCGAGCGCGATCCAATTCTTGATCTACATCTTCTTCAGGAATCTCCACCACATAGTGCATATAACTATCATTTGCACTTGCGCCTTTTAATTCAAATTGAGGTTCTAAACCTAAGTCGAAATCTAAAGTATAATCCGTTACGCTTTTTAAATCAAAATCCAATAACTCTTGGTCTTTTGAAGGCATCGGACGACCTAGAATATTAAGATCGTTTTCTTTGATGTATTCATCTAAAGTATCAGAAAATGCTTCACCAACAACATTTGATAATACTTGTTTGCCGTACATTTTTCTGACCATCGAAATTGGGGTTTGACCTTTACGGAAACCTTTCATATTCGATTGCTTACGGTACTTCTGCAACTCGGCTTTATATTTTGGTACAAAGTCGTTCTTTTCAACGGTTACGGTTAAAACCGCATTCAAATTATCAACGTCCGCTCTGACAACTTTTGACATGTATTTTATTTTAATTAGTGATGTAGTTCAATAATGTTTAATGGTTGAACTGTCGAATTGTTTATCGTGCTGGCGCGATGTTTTCAATTCGTGCCATGTTTGTTAAAACTAAAAAACCCGTTAGGAATACCTAACAGGTTTTTAAAAATGTGCGGGTAGAGGGAGTCGAACCCCCACGCCCGAAGGCACTAGATCCTAAGTCTAGCGCGTCTACCAGTTCCGCCATACCCGCAGGAAAAAAAGTAGTGTGAAGATGGTTAAAAAATGGTTTGGAAGTAGTTTGAAAGTTATTCAAGTTGACTTACGAATCATTTATTTTCCAGCTTTGCCACTATTTTATGCTGTAATACTTTGAAGTTATTTTCATTAAAAAAGGTTCAAAAATATTACGCTTTCTTAAAAGCAGCGCAAAGATAATATAATTTTGGAAAAGAAAAAGTTGAAATAGGAAATTATAAGAGAAGAATTTTCAATCGAGGTACTTATTAGGGTTAAGAATGTAGTGTAGAATTGAAATTCCCCTAATTATTACTCTTCTTGCCATACGAAATCCCCAAATCGATCAATATACGCCCATTTACCTTCTCGTTCTACACGTGCGAGACCATTTTGAAAAGGAAGGACGGAGTCAAGTTCAGGATTAATAACAATCACTCCTTCGGTGTTGATATAACCCCATTTATCTTCTATTTGAACTTGCGCTAAACCATCAGCAAAAACACCTGCATCTTCAAAACGAGGAGGAATTTTTATTTCACCCATCTTATCAATATAGCCGTAACGTTCTTCAATTTTTACGAGCGCAAGACCTTCACCAAAGTCACCCGCAAAAGCAAACTGTGGCGGAATTGCTACTTCTCCTATCTGATTGACAAAGCCATAAACACCATCTTGCATCAGTAAAGCCATTCCGTCAAAGAACTCGCCGTTAGAATAGCCTGGGATGATTTCAAATTGAGGTTCAATAATGGTACTACCATCTTGGCGAATTAACCCCCAATATTTATCATCTTTGATAACAGCAATATCTTTTTGAAATCCGTCCGCAGCTATAAATTGTGGGTCAATAACTAATTTTCCTTCTTTATTGATATAACCATAGTGGTCATCTACTTTCACTGCGGCAAGTCCGTCGTGAAACTCGTTTGCTTCTACAAATTGTGCAGAAATCGCGAATTCACCCGCATGATTAATATATCCAAAATGACCATTACCTCGTACAGGGGCTAATCCCTCGCTAAAATCACCGACTGCTTCGTAATTTAAATCAATCGCCAAGTCACCTCTTTTATCAATAAAACCCCACCGCGTGACGAGCTGTACACGTGCGCGCTCTTCTTCAAAATAACCTACATATTTAAAAAAATGCTTGAGCAATAAACGCCCCAAGTGATCGATGGGTACTAGCTTATTATTAAAACGCACTCGTGCAAAACCGTTGTAAAACTCGTCTGCCTGATAATACTGCGGTTCGATTACAACTTCGCCAGCAGCGTTCATGTAACCGAATTTCCCTTGATGACGTATTTTAAAAAGCGGTTTTCTCATTTAAAAAGAGATATTATAATATGGTGATCCAAGCTGTTCAAGCAACGCCGAAATAATTAATGGAACAGTTATCAAATGAGAATTCTTTTGTATGATTTGAAAAATTATAGAAAAAATCGTCAATTGATAACTTTAAGTGTTTCATTAATTATTTCGGCAAAAATAATAGGACTTGTACGCAAATAAAAGTAAAAAAGTTTAAGAATGATTGGAAGCTTTGTTTCTTCGCACTCGTCTTTCAATCATTTCAATGATTTTACCTGCAATATCGATGCCCGTGTAAGTTTCTATTCCCTCCAAACCTGGAGAAGCATTGACTTCCATTAATAGTGGTCCACGTTTGGAGCGCAAAATATCTACTCCCGCTACAGACAAGCCCATGATTCTTGCAGCTTGAATCGCTAATTTTTGTTCCTGATGAGTGAGTTTAATTTCCTCTGCGGTTGCACCAAGATGCAAATTTGAACGAAATTCACCAGCTGCTGCTGTGCGTTGCATGGCGGCTACTACTTTGTTTGCTACAACGAAGGCTCGTAAATCTTGTCCATTGGATTCTTTGATAAATTCTTGAACGAGCACCCGTTCTTTCAACTTAACAAAAGCACCAATCGCTGATTTTGCTGATTGTTTGGTTTCGCAAATAACGACACCCGCGCCATGTGTACTTTGTACCAACTTAATAATAACGGGCAATCCTAAAACGTGTTCGATGAGTTGATCAACTTGATCAGCAGAATTTACAAAGATAGATATGGGTACGTCAATACCCATATGGGTTAATTTTTGTAAACACTTTAATTTATCTCTTGCCAGTAATAATGCTTTAGAACGCGCCGTTGTGTACATGCCCAAATTTTCGAACTGCTGAATAACCGCTGCTCCAGCTGAGGTAACTGATGCACCAATACGTGGAATGACCGCATCAAAATGCCCCAATTTAGTGGCATCTACATAAATCTCGGGCTTCCCATTAGTGATCACTAGATTGCAGCGAGTATGATCTACGATCTCCACTCGGTGCATACGTCGTAGTGCGGCTTGTTCTAAACTTTGGGTAGAATATAATTGTGGTCCTCGTGATAAAATAAGTAATCTCAAAGTCTTGAAAATTAGTGATTATACTCCTTGATTCCATTCAAACACAGATATTTCGGCGCCGATTAGCGTAGTGCCGAATTTAAAACTAATTTAGCAAAATTGCTAACTTAACGTCAACTCAACGTTACATTTTTATTAAAGCCATATAGTTGGTGGTGATTTGCGACCAATTAACAGCTCTAGTGGTTCATGACTACTAACGAATTAACTATAATATGCCAGCTCCTAAAAGTATTACGCTCAATGATCCAAAAGTTATCAATGGTTGGGCATTTTTTGATTGGGCGAATTCTGCTTACGCGCTAGTCATTACGGTAGCGATTTTCCCTGGTTACTTTTCTGCAGTTACAGATGATGTGATACAGATTGGGGGTGTAGAATTGTATAGTAGCTCACTTTATGCTTATGCAATCTCTTTTTCTTATTTGATTGCTATCATCTTATCTCCAGTACTTTCGGGGATTGCTGATTACGGAGGAAGGAAGAAATTTTTTCTACGCATTTTCACTACGTTGGGTGCCTTGGCGTGTATGTCGCTGTTCTTTTTTGAGGGCATGTCGCAACTATGGTTAGGTATAGGTGGTTCCGTACTTGCTTCCGTTGGCTTTGCAGGCGGGTTAGTGTTTTATAATTCTTATTTGCCTGAAATAGCAACGGAGGATCAATATGATCGCGTGAGTGCTCGTGGATTTATTTTTGGTTTTGTTGGTAGTGTATTATTGCTATTAGTGAATCTGATGATGATTCAAAAACCTGAGTGGTTTGGTATAAGCGATTCGAATTTTGCAGTGCGCCTATCCTTTTTGATGGTTGGTGTTTGGTGGCTAAGTTGGTCCTTGATTCCTTTTAATCGATTACCTGCGGATCAACCTATTAAAGGACAAGGAACTCTAGTGAAAAAGGGCTTTGAAGAGCTAAAGAAGGTATATGGAAAATTGAAAAACCTGACTAATACCAAGCGATTTCTACTTGCTTTTTTCTTTTATAATGCAGGAACACAAACTGTACTTTATTTAGCAGCAACCTTTGCTGAAAAAGAATTGCAATTTGAAACACAGGAACTGATTATCACCATTTTAATCTTACAAATCTTAGCTATTGCTGGTGCGTTTTTGTTTGCGCGGTTATCAGAATGGAAGGGCAACAAACTGTCTTTGCTTGTCATGTTAGTGATTTGGATTGCGATCTGTTTACTGGCATATCTAGTACAAGGAAAAACACAATTCTATGGAATAGCAGCGGCAGTCGGTTTAGTGATGGGAGGAATTCAGTCTCTATCTCGTTCTACTTATTCTAAATTGTTACCCGAAAATACCGAAGATACTACCTCGTTCTTTAGTTTTTATGATGTACTTGAAAAAGGAGCGATTATTATGGGAACATTTAGTTTCGGTCTGATCGAGCAATTGACAGGCGGAATGCGGAATAGTATTCTGGCTCTAACGGTTTATTTTATCATCGGAATTGTAATACTACTAACAGTACAAATAAAAAATAGTAATTAATCAATTTTATATACGTATTTATACGTAATTGTTAAACATCATTTGCACTTACGTGTTTTTATTATTAAATTGGGAGAGCAAACACATATTTTTTCACCCTCTAATCTCCCTACTTATGAAAAAGTCTCGTAAGTCGATTGAGTTGCTCAATCAAAAGTTAGACAAGAGTCAGGTAGTTGAATACTTGAAGCAGCAAACTTTGAAGGGCGGAGACGGTAATTTTTGCCCTCCACCTTGGCCACCTGATGATGACTGTTAGAGTTTATAATTTCATTTTGAACTCTAAGAAAAGTACCTTTCGCTTAGGAGTGGGAGGTACTTTTGTGGAAAAGTAATCAGTAGATTTATTATTAGTATAAGAATTATTTGTTTATACGTAATATTATTGCTATATTGTATATGATATTATATTTTTTTACCCTCTAAATTTTTACACACATGACAAATCCTTCTAAGTCAATTGAGTTATTAACTCAAAAGTTGGACAAAGCTCAAGTTATTGAGCGTCTAAAGCAAATTAACTTGAAAGGCGGAGGCAACGGTAACGGATGCCCACCACCTTCTTTGTAGTTAGTTTAATTGTATGCCATTATACAACGGCTAAATGGTTTGCCTTCCACAGTAGTTCTGTGGGAGGCATTTTACTTTAAAAATATCTCAGTGCATCATATGGGGAAAGTCGTACTTCTCTACGTAGGTAGCAAACCATCGAACAGCTACTTCCTCACCTAGTTCCTCGTAAACACATTCAATAAACTCTCCTAAAGCTAGCTCCCAACGCTCTTCTTCGCTTCTTGCTTCCTGATTTTGATAGAACTTGTGTAAAACTGGTGGATGGTGTTTAAATTCTCCTAGATACTTATCACAAAACGCTACATAGTATTCGGTGTAAAGAATGAAGCTATGCCACATCTCATCAATAATCCGCATCCCTTTAGTAATAACTACATCTGGAACAGTAGGATCACTTTTTCGTTCTTCGTCTTTTTTGGCAAGTAACCACAGAAAGCGTAAGCAATCTTGGTAGATTAACTCTGCTTCCTCGCGAGGTATGGATGGAAAGCTGTGCGCGAAGCGGTCATAAATTGAGGGTGTTACTTTAAAGGTAAGAACTTCGGCTAGTGATAGAGGCATGGTGGGTATGATAAATGGTGAATTATTGATACTAAGATAACAGAAAAAAGCCGAAGTATATAATCTGTTATAGATATAATGTTTAATTTATGTGCTTTTAAATAATTTTAAGTGTAACTATTTACGAGGAGGGAGCAGAGATGCAGGAATAGTGATAGGAAACCTTCATTTTTAGTTTTAATGCTTTGAACAACTCGTTTTTCTCTCTTCTCTTAATGAACTAGTCTCTTTTCCTAAACATCCAAAAAACGTGCGCGTACATCAGCGGTTGGAATAGGACAAGTTTCTTTTTTACCAAACCAGTTATAGCGATTGCGTGCAATCCAATCATATACCCGATTGCGCATTGATTTAGGGAAAAGTCGAAGTAGGTTAGCGATTTTATACACACCTCCTAGGTGCTGACCAATACGAATGGTCACATCGGTTTTATCGTAAGTTTGATTATTTTCAATTAAAATCACCGTATCTAAGTCTTTTGATAATTGAAAATGGTCCAGCAAGTTTTGACCTAATTCTGATTGAAGAGAAGCATAATGGATAACACCTTCTGGATCGCGTTGTAAAATAAACTGCGCGGCTGCGTTGCAAAAGGTGCAAACACCATCATAAAGTAAAATTGGATGCGGATAAGTAGCTAGATCGAGAGTTACTTTCATAATTTACTTTTTGATAGTAGTAACAAGTAAATTATCTAGTTGGTTGACCGTAATCGTTCTACTCCGCAGTAAATATTAGCACGAGTTTTATTTAAAAAACCAATTAGCGTCATGCCATTTTCTTCTGCCAAATCAATTGCAAGAGTAGAAGGTGCGCCAACTGCTGCTAAGATAGGAACGCCTGCCATTATTGCTTTTTGAGTTAACTCAAAACTGGTACGTCCGCTGACTAAGATGATGTCATCACTTAGCGGTAATAGCTGTTCTTTCAAAGCCTTACCAATTAATTTATCCATCGCATTATGTCGCCCAACATCTTCTGCTGCAAACAGCAAATTTCCATTTTTATTAAATAAACCGACAGCATGAATACCACCTGTTTGGTCAAATACAGTTTGTGCTGCACGCAGTCGTTCTGGTAAGTGATAAATTATATTTTGGACAATTTGTGGGTGGTTTTTATTTAACAAATAGCAACTAGTTGTTCGCACCATTTCAATACTCGCCTTGCCGCAAACACCACAAGAAGAAGAGGTGTAAAAGTGGCGATTGAGTTGATTTATATCAAACGGCAAATCGGGATTTAAATCAACGAGTAAGACGTTTTCTTGTGCCATTTTATCCAGTTGATTACCAATGTAGCGCATGCTTAAAATATCACTATTATTAGCAATCAAACCCTCCGTAAATAGAAAGCCACGCACTAGATTGAAGTCATCACCTGGCGTTCGCATCGTGACAGAAAGACTGCGTTGCTGTCTTGCTTTTCCTTTGCCAAAACCAATTTTTATTTCTAATGGCTCTTCTACCGTAATTTGATCGGAAACTGAAATAAGTTGCTGATTATTAAAACGGTAAATATTACGACTTTGTTGATTTTTCATTGTATTAAACTTCTTAAGGAATCCCTTTCAAACGATTAAACAATAAAACAACACCAAGAGTTAAGTTCAAAACACAAAAACCCGTAGCACTAAAAGCACTACGGGTTTAACAAAAAATACCTTGTCGAATCTTACACATGAAGACAAGGATTTTGCCTCCTATTTCCTAGATTTTATATCTTCCAAATACCGTTCCAATTCCATCATGTCGTACACTAAGACCTCACGGGCTTTGCTCCCTTCGCTCGGTCCAACAATACCCATTGCCTCCATTTGATCCATAATCCGTCCTGCGCGATTATAGCCTAATTTCAGGCGTCGCTGAATCATGGAAGTAGAGCCACGTTGGTTTTGTATGACTAGATTGGCGGCATCTTCAAAGAGGTCATCCAAGTCCGCATAAGTTAAGCCGCTGCTGCCTGGAATCTCTTCGTCATCGCCATGAAATTCGGGTAAATAGAATGGTTCGGGATAGCCCCGTTGACCATTGATAAATTCTAAAACTTTTTCTACTTCAGGTGTATCTACAAATGCACATTGCAAGCGCACGACATCGCCACCAACCGATAATAACATATCACCACGACCAATTAATTGATCCGCGCCACCTGCATCTAAAATCGTCCGCGAATCCACTTTTGCAGTTACTTTAAAGGCAATCCGTGCAGGGAAATTTGCTTTAATTACACCCGTAATAATATTTACGGAAGGACGTTGCGTAGCAATAATCAAGTGAATCCCAATCGCCCGCGCTAATTGTGCTAAACGCCCAATCGGTAACTCAACTTCCTTACCCGCGGTCATAATCAAGTCGGCAAACTCGTCAATTACGAGAACGATAAACGGCATGAATTTATGCCCTTTTTCGGGATTTAAACGACGTGAAACAAACTTCTCATTGTACTCGCGAATATTCCGAGCTCGTGCTTTTTTTAATAGATTATAGCGCTGATCCATTTCGATACAAAGTGAATTCAAGGTGTGAATCACTTTGTTGGTTTCCGTCACAATCGGTTCATCCTGACCAGGGAGAAAGGCAAGGAAGTGATGCTCTAATTGCGCATAAGGAAATAATTCTACCTTCTTCGGGTCAATCAAAACGAGTTTGACCTGCGAAGGGTGTTTTTTATATAAAATGGACATCAGTATGGTATTGATACCCACTGATTTACCTTGTCCCGTTGCACCTGCAATAAGCAAGTGCGGCATTTTTGCCAGATCCGCTACGAATACTTCGTTGGAAATCGTCTTGCCCAAGGCAATCGGTAAGTCCATTTTTGCCCGTTTGAACTTATCAGACATCAAAGTCTCTTTCAGCGAAACGATTTGCTTTTTCTTATTTGGCACTTCAATACCAATCGTACCACGCCCTGGAATTGGCGCGATAATCCGAATCCCCAACGCCGATAAACTCAGCGCGATATCGTCTTCAAGGTTTTTAATTTTAGAAATCCGTACACCAGGTGCGGGGACAATTTCGTAGAGCGTAACAGTCGGCCCAACGGTAGCACGAATTTTAGTGATTTCAATTTTATAATTTAATAAGGTTTCAATAATTTGATCCTTATTTTGCTCTAATTCGGCGCGATCCACTTCTACTTTTTGGTCGTCATAGTCTAATAGTAATGGTAAAACAGGATAGTCATAAGACGATAGTTCCAGCGTCGGATCGTAGGGTTCGTTGTGATTTTTATTTTCATTCTCAACGGCTAATTTAGGCTGAGAAGGTGCGGCAACGGGTTCAATCGGAACATCTGCTGCGGGAATCGGATCGGTAGGAATCTCTATTTCTAACTCAGAATCTCCACCAATGCCGAGTGATTTCGGTTTTTCGCGTTTTGTTTTATCCATTTTAAACGCCAATTGCCCGTCCGCTAACTCTTCTAGCGGTGGCAATTCTTCCATAATCTCTGCTTTTGCTCTACTGGGTTGTAGCGCCTTAGGTATGTCTTTTTTCGGTGCTGCTGCTTTCGCAGGAATTGGAATCGGCTCCCGTCGTGGACGACTACTAAATATATCCGCAAAGTAAGCACGGATTTCACGTATCGCTTTTTCGAATGTCAAGTTGCGATAATCGGGATTAAATGCCCAAGTAATACCACCGAAAATGACAAAAATGAAAATGATAATCGTACCAATATTTCCAACAAATTTTACCAAGTAACTACTCACACCTTCGCCAAATGCGCCGCCCCAAGGAAAAGCAGAATCTTGAAATAAAAATTCCAAAACGACTGCTAAAAATGCCATCGTCAACAACGAATGTCGCAATACCATCATGCGCTTGCGCCACGACGTGCCTTTGATTAATGCAATGCCAAATACGGTGAGTAGGAATACGAATATGAAGGAAGGTACACCAAATCCCCAATAGAAAAACATATTGGATACGATCGCACCGAGGCGACCGAGCCAGTTCGCCATTTCTAAATCACTCTGTAACAACAATCCCCAAGAAAACCGAAATACGCGATCTTGATCCTCTGCCCACGTAAACATGTACGAAGTGAACGCAATGAAGAGGTACAACGCGAAGAAGAGGCACAAAATCCCCATGAGTTTGGGAACGCGCTCGTCCTTGATGTCCAGTTTAAATGATAATTGTCCTTTCTTTTTCTTTTTTGCCATTAGGTAACTGTGGTAGCTGCTGTCAGATTCCGGCGCGGAGGAGAGTTTTTTTAGTTGGTAGTTATAAAGTTGGTAGCTGGTAGTTGCCTGAACAACCGACTAAATATAGTTTTCTCTACAATCTGTTTTCCGAAATACGTTTGTTGATAGCGTTGCCGGAAATTTACGGGTATTTTCAAAATAGCCTGTAAATTCCCTTTTAAAATCAAAATACGCCCTTAATTAATCAAATATTTACGTTTTAGTGGGCGTAACAGTTACAAATTTAAAAATTATTAGCGGAAAAGGGAATGATTGGTGTGGAGAGTAGTAGAAATGATAGTAGGTGAACAGTGAGTTACTCGCGCCATGTTTCCAACTATTGAGTACATGGTATGCAATTCTAATGAAATCTGGAGCAGGTAATTGATACACTTCACAAGAAGAGATTACTCTATCAATATCATTTCTTCTTTTTTTTGCAAAAATTTAAATATTGATAACAACCACTCCTGAATGAATTATCCAGCGTATTTAAAGCGCAATTTATAGATCGGTTCAGGAGCAATTGAATTGGCACACTATACAATTATTCAGCGAAGAATGAAACTGTCTAGTAAACGCTAATCAAAACAAGAAGCAAAAAGCGAGACTTTTACACTACCTTTGAACGACTTTTATACAATCTTTACACCACCATTTTACTGCTTTTTTCATGCTAGACAAACTCAAAAACATTGGTCCTGGTGCCATGGTTGCCGCTGCTTTTATTGGTCCAGGTACCGTAACAACTGCTACGATTGCTGGTGCGAGTTATGGGTATACGTTGCTATGGGCAATTCTTTTTTCTACATTCGCTACTTTAATTTTACAAGAAATGGCGGCTCGGCTCGGTATTATTGGTGGTATGGGTATCGGTGATGCGATACGTGCAAAAATCACTCAACCTGTTTTAAAAATTGCGACTTCGATTTTAGTCATCGGAGCGATCTTAGTGGGCAATGCCGCTTACGAAGCTGGCAATATCAGTGGCGCAGTACTAGGATTTCCACAATTTACCGACAGTGTGGTTAATCCACTAATCATATTAATTGGAGTACTTGCCTTTGCATTGCTATTTAGTGGGAAATATAAATTAATCGAACGAGCCTTAATCCTCTTGGTCAGTGTCATGGGTGTAGTGTTTTTTATTTCTGCTATTTTATTAAAACCCGATTGGGGAGCAGTTTTGAGCGGGCTATTCACACCTTCTACACCCGATGGCGCACTAATGCTAGTAGTTGGTTTAATTGGGACGACCGTTGTCCCCTACAACTTGTTTCTTCATGCCTCTTCTGTTCGACAACGCTGGTCGAATGAACGTGATTTAACCCTAGCGCGTTGGGACACAGCATTGTCGGTTATTTTGGGAGGGATTATTACCATGGCTATCTTGATCACAGCAGCTGTTGCATTTCAAGGACAAGAAAAAACGGTAAATAGCGCAGCAGATTTAGCCTTTCAATTACAACCACTTTTGGGTGACTGGGCACATACGTTTATTGCCATTGGTTTTCTGGCAGCAGGTTTATCTTCTTCAATTACAGCTCCTTTAGCCGCAGCTTATGCAACTTCTGAAATTGCTGGTTGGCAAAATGATTTGACCAATCAGAAATTTCGAATGGTTTGGATTACAGTCTTATTAGTAGGTATTTTATTCTCTTCGCTAGGTTTTAAACCCACCGCAATTATCGTATTTGCACAATTCGCCAATGGCTTACTGCTTCCTATTATTGCAGGTTTCCTACTCTGGATTATGAATGATAAACAATTATTAAAACAGCACACTAATCAACCCATCATTAATATTTTAGGCGTTATCGTGGTATTAATTACGATTGGATTGGGTTTGCGTAGTATTCTGAAAGTATTTGGAGTTTTGTAATCGTGCTAATATAAAACATGGATCATCCCGAATTTCAAAAAGATCTTTCAACAATTCAATTTAGGGTTATTTTCAAGCAAATGGTGTAATTGTTAAATGGTGTTTGCTGCTCTTACAATTTAACAATTACACCATTTGACCATCAAAATACCATGATTGAGAATAGAAATTTACGTTTCTGTTAGTAATGTGAAAAAATTCAGGATGATTCATGTCTCTATACTATGTAATATTTTGGATTCTCTAACAAATCCTATCAACCTTACTGTAAGTCCTCCAAATCATCTAGATCAATATCATCTAGCGCATCTTCCAAATCGTCCATATCTATGTTACGCCCTTTGATGCTAACGATAAACCGATTGTTGACCAAGACAGCTATTTCACCTCGCTGGTTACGATCGTTCCATTTAACTAAAGCAGGATATCCATCAATTTCAGTCGTACGTTCATAACCATCATCTGATTCGTTATCAATCTCCATCTGCGACCAATTTGCCATGCTCCTTAACGCTAATCCGATGCCACCGACATCTACAATAGACACATCTGCTCTTTTATCACCATCGCGATATTTACCTTCTGCTTGTGCGATATTGATACCAAACATACCGTTGCGTTGACCTTTTGCGTCAGTACGTTCTGCTCCGCCAATTTCGTCGGGTAGTAATTTTTTCAATTCGCGAAAATTAACGACCTCAACTTTATCTCCATCTTTGTCCTTAAAGTTAATATCAATATTATTAACGGATTCAGAAATCCGATTACCGAGATCTTCAACGGCATTTTCAATATATTATTTATCGGTATTGATATCAATACTCAGTTTTCCTTCTCCATCTGATTCGATATTAACAACGGATTCGTTTTGGGTTTCATCAGCGCAACTCATCAAACCAATGGTTAAAAACGCAAGTATTAAACTATGAAAGATGTTTTTCATTTTTCAGATTTTGTTTTGAATTAAATAAGTGAATTTACAATAATGAAGTGTGAAATAAGAAGGATGTGTCCGCTCGAAAGACAACTGACGCTGCAATATTGTGAGAAAAGTAAAAGAATCGCAAGTGTGAAACGATAAAAGTGGATGGAAAAACGACAAAAAGAGAGCATCGTTTGTAAATTGGTGGATGCGGACTTACTTTTTATCAAAGCTTAATAGTGGAAAACGGCATTTTTTTTGTTAGTAATTTGTTGATTTTTACTCCTAAAAAGTAGTTTTAGTTTACTCCTCCCCTTCTAACTTCTTGATCTAGATTTGGAAAATAATTTGTGTTTTTGTGTCCTTTTACTAAAATACAAACCATTTACACTAATAACAATTTGAATTTAATTTTCAACTACTGTATTTGAGCACAAGTTCCCCACTGCTTCCCCTTCATGATACGGTCTAACTATGAGAAAATATGCAAGCAAAAACATTAAGTGCAACTTCACTTCCTGCACTAGAAGCACAACTTACGACCTTACAAGAGGCGAATTTCAAAGCTACTTTAGCGATTATTTTTACTTCGCCTAGGCACAGTCTTGTGAAAATTCAGCAAATTTTTCTTACGCGCAACATCAAATTAGTAGGCTGCACTTCAGCAGGTGAAATTGCGGATTGTGAAGTATTAGAAGGTAGCATTACTTGTTTAATCTTCGATATTCAACTAGAATATACTTCTATTTATCTTACCAACCGAAAATCCGATAGTACTTATCAATCTGCCTTTATGACTGGGCAATTTGCATTAACTCAATTTGAACATCCCGCTTTAGTTGTGATGTCAGGTGGGGTTACGGTCAACGCCGATAAAATCGTAATGGGATTAAGAGATGCTTTGCCTATTTCGATACCAGTTTTTGGCGGGCTGGCATCTGATGATTTATCTTTACAGAAAACACTAGTTTTCACAGAAGATGAAATTTGTGAAGATGGTCTATTGACACTTATTTTGGATAATGATAAAATTGAGGTAAAGGGGCTAGCGGCAAGTGGTTGGAAAGCGTTAGGAGGCACCAATACGATTACAAGTGCCGATGGAAACATAGTTTATACCATCAACGATCAACCTGCACTTGATGTATATCTGAGGTACTTTGGTACTTTCGACAACTTGAATACCAAGGTTAATGATTTAACTACTATCAGTGCACAGTACCCATTACAAATATTACGTGCCGATGGTAA
>JBGCES010000437.1:0-3656 GCA_045106545.1 Saprospiraceae bacterium | reverse complement strand
TAAGTAACGACAAAACAACAACTCCATCATTTGGACGGTTCTTTTTATCCTCATTTTCCTCTTAAAATCAGTCATAGTATCAACAATACTCCTTCTTATAAAAGAAAACTGAGAATAAAATTAATTCGTCTAAATTGACGTATTTATTATTTTATCGTTACTAAGTATTAGTTAAAAAAATGACAAAAGACATTACAAATTTTGCTTACCTTTCGCTTGCATTTTTGTAACAATAACACACCTTTATGAAAAATTTCACTTTACTCTTTGCTGCATTTTTACTCTTTTGCAGCCACGACATGTTCTTAAAATTAGATAACTTTTTTCTAAGTCCGAATACGGATGTTACCTTAGAATTGTACAATGGTACTTTTGAAAAAAGTGAAAATTCCATCACGCGCGATCGCATGATTGACGTTAGTTTGGTGGGTAACGGCAAACGAATACAGGTAGATACGACGCAATGGACTGATCGTGATAGCACTGCTACGCTATTAAATTTCAAAACGGGCGCGGCAGGAACTTGGGTAGCTGGACTTTCTACCTACGCTCGTAATATCGAAATGACAGGGGAGGCTTTTAATGATTATCTCGAACACGACGGCGTCCTCGATATGATAGAACTACGCAAGAAAAATAATACCCTGGAAGAGGCAGCGATAGAAAAATATTCCAAACACGTAAAGGCAATCTTTCAAGTAGGAGAACAGCAAACCGATGATTGGCAAACGGTATTGGGCTATCCGATTGAATTCGTTCCGATGAGTAATCCCTATGCTGCAAAGGTAGGGGATAATTTAGCGGTAAAGTTATTACGAGCAGGACAACCGTTGGCTAACCAACTTATATATGCGGGCGTCGGTGGTGCAGCGCATGAACACAGTCATGAAGAAGGAGAAGAACACGATCATCATGGGATTACTTCTTTAAGAACAGATGCAAATGGAGTCGCTTCCCTAAAACTAACGGAGTCAGGTAACTGGTATTTACGTACGATTCATTTGGTAGAAACGGAGGAAGAAGGCTTGACGCATGAATCCAATTGGGCGACTTTGACTTTTGGTGTGAAAGGCGATCACCAGCACGGTGCAGCAGGTCATCAACATGCTGATGATGGTAGCCATACACACGCCGATGGCACTACCCATAGTCACAGCCACGGCTTGCCAACGGCGGTGTATTGGGTAGTGGGATTGTTGCTTGCAGGTGGCCTATTCTTTTATAGTCGGCGCAAAAAGTAGAACTAAACACATAGGCATTTAAGTTATTAGGCGGAATTAGACATAAGTTATTTTTTTTGAGATTTTCCAAAATCATCACGTAACTTCCTTTCAGTCAGTTACTTAGCTGATTTCAGCAAATCAAAATAACTTATATCTAATTTTTATCCGCCACTTAGAACACATAGACTATTGACAACCAAATAGTTAAACTAGCTATTCTATTGTGCCTATGTGTTCCAATTGATGAATTTATAGTCACTTCCGCCTAATATTTCTCTTTTTCATACTGACTAATCTCAATTGTCCGACTGGCATCATTTACCGCTTTGACTGCTGCTAACATTTGATCCAGTAACGAACGGTCATATACTTTCCCATTTGCAATCACCGTATTGATTGCTTTGGTATTACTGATGTCTTCCAAAGGATTTTTATCTAATAAGACCAAATTTGCCGCATAGCCTGTTGCTATTTGACCCGTATTACTTTTTAACCAATTGGCAGGAGTTGCGGTAGCAGATTGTAAAACTTGAGCGGTAGTCATCCCTGCGGTTTTCAAACTAATTAATTCGTCGTGTAATGAAAAACCAGGAACAGTAGGAGGGAGATTAGCATCCGTACCCGCCATGATTTTTACGCCTTTTTGGGCGAAGTTTTTTGCGATTAATTGACAAGCATCTCCGTAGGCTTGCCAGTATTTTATATTTCCAACTTTTTCATTTTCCGTAATACCATCATAAAAACGATACCGATTGACGTGTGGCAACCAACCTAATGCTCTAGTCACCATTGGTGTACCTTCACTAATGCCTGGGTTTTCGTAAGCTAATTCAATCTCGGTTAGCACGCGATCCAATTCCACTTTTTGACGAGCGAAACTCTGGGTAAGCCATAGGGTAGAGGTGACCGAAATATCATGAGCGATTAAGCTATCCGCCAGTTCGTTGCTACGTTGTTCAGTGTAAGCTAAAAATGCCTCTTCGCGTTCCATGAAACCGCCAAACATACTTGCCAAATCCTCTTTTTTCTTATGACTAAATTCACGTTGTAGTGCATTCATGATTTCCTCAAAATGGGCAATGTCACTTTGTCCACTGTTCCAAACTTGGTCAAATCCAATCACGAAAGGGATGTGCCCGAAAGTAGGCATGTCCAGTTCTTTTGCCGTTTCCGTTAAGGCGACATACGCCTCTTGGTTGAGGTGGCTGTATATTTTTAAACCATCATAACCTCGGTCTTTGTATTCTTGCACGATTTGTCGCGCTTGTTCTGCATCTTGTACATTTCTGAAGCCTTGCGACTGTTCCATAAAGAAACCTTCCAGATTGCTAAAACTACCCAAGCGCGGCGAAGCGACGAACATTTTAGGACCGACTCGTCCTTGCTCGATTTCTTTTTTCCAAGCTAAGTGATTATCCGAGCCGATTAACTCTCGTATTTCTGTAACGCCGTTGGCAATATAGAGCAGTAAATCGTTAGGGCTTTGGAATAAATGGACGTGGGCGTCGATTAATCCGGGGATTAAATATTTACCCGTTCCGTCAATGATTTTTGCGTTGGTAGGAAGTGCGACCTGCTCGGCAATGGTAGTGATTTTACCCGCTTCGATTAACACTGTTTGTTGTGCAATAAAGTCTGCTCCGTTGGGCGCTAAGACATTAATGTTTTGAATCGCAAAAGTACCCGTTTCGGGTTGAAATTGTTCGTGATCAACGACTTGCGTATAAGCGCCATACATGCGATTTCCTTCGCGACCTGCCCAAAACATTGCCATTAATAATAAAGCGAAAATAGTTGCTGCGGTATATTTGAAAAATTTTTTCCAGTTCATTGTTGTACGCTTTTGATGAATGATGAAACAAACCTAAGACAACAAAGAATGGAATGCAAGGTGGAAGTGACGAGCTGTAAGAGGTGGGATGAGTTACAGGCTAGAAGTGATTGTTTACAAGGGATAGGGACGAAATACAAGCAGGTTTTTAACGAAATTGAGCAACTCGGCTACGCGATACGGGAATGACTTTATCGCAATCTGCCAGCCTAAGTTGTAAACCTTGCGCGTTGCCAGTGCTAGAAATAATGGTTTCCTGATTGACCATAAATGAGCGATGGCAACGCACCATGGACGTATTTTTTGCTTGTTCCGCAAAATGTTTTAAAGTAGCTCTTTCTACTTGTTCTGTGATCGTTCCTTCGGCGGAAACAAAACCGATTTTGATGTAATTCTGTAACGCCTCTACATAACGAATTTGTGGAAGAGGAATCTCAAAAATGGTAGCTTCTTTTTTAGTAGAAATAGGCGCAGTAGCGGTAGGACGTTTTTGATTAATTTCTGCGGAGATACTTTGAAATTTGTGTTCCTCTCGATTCAAATAAATACCGCTGACGACCACAAAGGGAATCACACCGATCATAAAAGTGCCATAAAGCATC
>JBGCES010000436.1:0-2374 GCA_045106545.1 Saprospiraceae bacterium | reverse complement strand
GCGGTGTATTTAACGTTTTTGGTAATACGTTCAGCATTGACGAAACAGATCGCGATGCTTTTCGCGAACGTAGTCGCTACGTCGATATTCACACTTTGGATAATACTGATGGGGAATTACGCGGGCAATTATTGCCTTTAGCAACTTCTTATTTCCATACTTCACTGAATGGTTGGAACGAAGTACAGCCCGTAGCGACGACGGGTGTTGGTGGTTTGAAATTAGAATTGACGGATAATGTTTTGACTGTTTCGGGGGCATTTACGGATTTAACAAGCGATTTTGATGCGAATATTGGGGCGCATTTACACTTAGGGAATGCAGGAGAAAATGGTGGAGTAACATTGCCATTAATTGTAGAAAACCCAACCGATTTGCGCAATGGAATTGTCCCATCATTAGAGAATTTCTTTGAATTAACGGACGAGCAAATAGCTGCTTTACGCAATGGCGAGTTGTATGCTAATTTCCACAGTACGGATTTCCCAATGGGAGAACTCCGCGGACAAATAGTAGCCGAAATTAACGACTTCCCGAGCCGTGGTACAACGATTAATACACCCGCCAATGGTTCAACGATTACGATTGACGGCGCACCCAGTACACCTTTCCGTGCGAGTTGGCAAATGGCGCGCGACCGCGATAACTTAGCCTACATCTGGCAATTATCCACCGACGCGCAATTCAGCGATTTACTTGCTAATCAAAACGTAGGAACAACATTAGAATTTGTTACGGATTTCGCTACGGTGGATGCGATTTTAGAAAATGCGGGTATTGAGGCAGGCGAATCGGTTATGCTTTTCCACCGCGCGGTAGCGACGGATGGAAGTAATTATACCACTGGTCCGACTTCGGTGGTGACGCTAGAACGCGGTTCGGTCGTCAATACAGTTAATCCAATTTTGGAACAATTTGACGTGCAGGTTTTTCCAACTTTGACGACGGCGAATAGTCGAATCAATGTACAAGTCAATGCAACGGAACACGGGACAGGGCGATTGACCTTGATTAATCAACTAGGGCAAGTTGTTGATTATCAGGAGATTGAATTAATTAACGGAGCGAATGATTATCAGTTGCAGTTGGCGAATTTGGCGGCGGGCGCTTATTTTGTGCAGTTGGAAATTGCGGAGGTGGCGTTGCCGTTGGAGAAAGTGATAGTGCAATAGGATGATTTGCCGCTCTGGTAGGATAGGAACACAGATTTAACGGATCGAGCGGATTTTTATAGGTTGTGAGCGGCAAAGATTTTAAGAAAAAAGGGTGGTATTTGTAATGAATACTACCCCTTTTTCATTTATTTCTTTACTCCTCATACCAATCTAACAACCGCACTTCAATTCCCAAATTTTCTGTATTTACTAGCTTCTTAAAAGTACCAACATCACTAAAACCATTTTTCCCACGATAGTGAAAAGGGTAAACAATTTTTGGTGCAAAGTCTAAAACAGCAGATGCTGCTGCCTCAATAGTCATGGTGTATGGCAAATTCATACAGACAAAAGCCAAGTCAATATCTTTTAGATTACGCATTTCTTGAATATCTTCGGTGTCTCCCGAAATATAAATCCGTCGCTCAGCAATGGTTAGCACGTAGCCATTTCCACGTCCTTTGGGATGACGCGAATCTTCCGTTTCGGGCAAATTATACATTGGTACTGCCGCGACAATCATGCCTTCCCATTTAAACTCTTCTCCGTTATTCAAGCGGTGAACGTTTTGAAATTTTACATCGTCGCCAATCTTTTTGATGACCGACTGCGGCGCAACGAGCGTCGTTTTTTCTAAATCCAAACCTTGTAGCGTTTCGATATTCGTATGGTCGCCGTGAATGTGGGTGATGATGACTAAATCGGCAGTGGGCAGTTCTGCGAAGCGTTCTGCGCCACCGTAGGGATCCATGTAGATGGTTTTACCGTCGTGTTGAATTGCCATCGTGGCGTGTAAAATTGGCGTGATAATGATGTCGCCGTTGGGAGTGGGAATGGTGTCGGTTTGGGCGAAAATGTTGACTGTAAATAAGCTAACGAAGGACAGGATCAGAGATAATGTTCGTAACATGGATTAGTGTTTGCGATTAAAAAATTTAGAAGGTAAAACATATGCCATACATCGAAGTTTATGGCATATTTAGCTCTAATCAAAAAGTGATAAATTTTACAAAAATAAGTTCTGCCATAAAGAAAATGTATGGCAGAACAAACTACGAAACATCAGTTATCTATTCTTCTGAAACACCTCCACCCCATCATCATTCCGCGCCACCAAAATCAAGTCATTCACCTTGACCAAATCTCTTACCTCGCCTGCTACTTGAAAACCTGATTCGCGCGCAGAAACAGCAGAAAAATCACCATTCCCATCATTCGTC
>JBGCES010000435.1:0-4383 GCA_045106545.1 Saprospiraceae bacterium | reverse complement strand
AATCAGTCCCCGAGACAAGCGTCGGGGCAGGCGGCGTATCAACAATTCTCCTTCTTTCAAACGACACTTAGCGAAGCGATCTCACGACCAAAGGAAGTAAACTGAGAAAAACTATACACTGTCCAGCTTGAGTAACTTATTATTTGATCGTTACTAAGTGTGGAATAAATACGGATATTGAAGAAATTTTCAGTTGATGTTTATTTGGAAATAAGATACCCTAGTCTCAAACCGATGTAAGCATTAGGCAATACCAAACGGTCACTTTGTCCGATCTCGACTAGATTAAAACCAAAGCCTCCTTCCAAAAATTCTACATCAGTCGGCAATCCCTCGTCACTAATGGATATCACCCGCACACCTGCCCCAATCGAAACGTCATAATGTAATCTTTCCCAGATTTCTTCGACTGCGCCAAAGTTGATATTTAAAAACCCGCTTCTACGCTCACGCGTGTAATCTATCCGTTCAAAATAATTACAATTGTCCCGACAAAAAGTCTCGGTAGATGCGACGTCCACTTCGTTATAACCCAATTGAATCGCCCAGTATGCTACGCTAAATCCACTTTCAGAGGAAAAATAATTCCGCAATTCCAAACGCGATTTAATCCCAGAGGTAGGTAAATCGACTAGAAATCGACCATTAAAATTATCTACTCTTCCTAACTCAAATAGAATCCCGATCCGTGGGTTGAATCGCCGTTCTATTCCCAGCATAAAAGTAGGTGAAGGTAGATGTATTGATTCCGCCACCGACCAATGAATCATCGTTTTAGGAAAAGATGCAGTAGAATCGGAACTTTGCGCGTAGCTCTGTTGTACGATTAGGAATAGCACACCAACTAGGCATTTAATTTTCATAGTAGAGTTACTGTTTTTCGTGGCTAGAAACTTGCAGAAAAAACAAGTTTTTTAGAACATAAGTTATTAGGCGGAATTAGATATAAGTTATTTTTTTTGCGATTCCCCAAAATCATCACATAACTTCCTTTCAGTCAGTTACTTAGCTGATTTCAGTAAATCAAAATAACTTATATCTAATTTTTATCCGCCACTTATATAACTTTAAACACAGTAGGAACATAGCATAAATAGAGCAATCACTTAATTACCAAATAGCTATATGCCTATTGTGTTTTCAAAAAATATTTCTGCGTTGCGGCTTGCCGCATCATACTAAGGCTCAATTACAATCTCCCCTACCCGTTCGATATTATCCAAATCGGAGTAATCAAACTGGTAAATATTCTCTGGTCCAACCACTAGTAATAAGCCATCCAAAGGTATCACATCGAAGGCAGTGAAATCAGAAAATTGAGTTATCAACTGAATCGCAAATGGATCGCTGACATCAAAAATTTTCAAACCTTGTTCATCATCACAAACGAATAAAGTCGTACCGTCTAAACCGACTCCTTTTGGACGAAACATCGGATATTCCGCTAATAGATTAGGCTGTTCAATATTCTCAATATCGTAGATTTTTAGAACATTCAACTGCTCTAAACTAAGATTGCGACAGGTGTTGACTTCCGTGGTCGTACTCAGGGTTACGTAAGCAAATTTATCATTAGCTACAATCGGATCACAAGGCGTTACAAAGAAGTTTTCATAATCCGTTCGCGCTACTTGATTAGGAATGCCATCTTCCTGAATCGTATAAATAAACATCGCTTCGCTAGAGCCGATAAACAGCTGTCCGCCATAGTGAAAGATAGTCTCAATATTATTCCCAATCGACTGATCATCAACGAGTTGTGGATCATCTGCATTTTTTACAGCAAAGGTTTTTAAAGCGGATTGACTAACAATATACATGAAGTCACCAACTACCAAAAACCGCGCGTAAGAGCCTGCGATCCCCGTATCTGTTGCCGCAGCAGGACTCAAATCATCCGCTGCACAGTTAGAAAATAGAACCGAAATAGCAATTAAAAAAAGATAGCATATATTTTTCATAACGAATTGATTTTGATGTGTAATTGATAATGTGTCAAGAGAATTGTACGAAGTTTTATCTGGTGTTGATTTTACATGATTTTTATTAGGTTTTATGTCGCTCACGACCTACTTGAATCATAAAAACCTGCGTCTATCTGCGTCAGAAAATCAGTGTCTAAAAACTAACGAAAACAACGCGGATTATCCAACATAGCAGATTCCCATCCAACTACTACGCCTAGCTCAGGGTTGACACACTCAAATGTACCTTGATAATTCGCTGGAAAATCTGCCGTTTTATCGTATAAGTCAGCGACGCGATTAACGACTTTCACCTGCATAAGATCACTAATATCTAACACGACTAAATCGGTTAGATTATCTGCGTACAAAAAGTTATTTTTTATGGCAAGATCTTGATTGCCAATTACTTGAATAAAAGTAATTTTAGTAGGGTCGGTTGGATCAGTATTATCTAAAACATGGATACCCTTTCCAATTTCGGAGACAAAGATGTAGGGATCTTTATAGTAAATCTTACCCAATTGTTGGATAGGCTGAATGGGTAAGTTTTTGATTTCTTTCGCCGTAGCAGGATCAACGTAGATGGGTGTTAATCCTTCTATCATTTGTTCAATGTCCACCTGATCTTGACAACTTGAAATGACAAATAATAGTAATAATAAAAAATAGCTTTTTTTCATAACTTTTAAGATTTAATACAGACTAAGTAACAACGAAATAATAAATTTACGTTCTTGGCTATTTCTTTTTCTCTTATTTTCCTTTTAAAATCAGTCATAGTATCAACAATACTCCTTCTTTTAAAAGAAAACTAAGAAAAAAATTAAGTTACCCAAGAATGTAAATTTATTAATCCATCGTTACTAATAAATCTGAGCATGGACAGATTTAGAGTAAAAAAGTAATCATTTTTTAAAAAACGCAACAAAATTGCATTATGCTGCTCTACTTGCAAATTTTTTCTCTAGCTGGAACTTTCAACTCTTCTCAGTCGTTTATCCAACATGAATCAAATTCGCACGAATAACCAACCTGTTTCAACCACAACTCCTCCCCCAATTTCGCCTCTTGAACCCAAGTTATATACACCTACTTTTTTCGTTCTCTGTCTCAGCAATATGCTCTTCGCTGCAAGTTTTACGATGATTATTCCTGAGCTTCCTGCTTATCTAAGTAGTTTAGGCGGCGCAGAATATAAAGGCTTGATTATCAGCCTATTCACCCTTACCGCTGGCATTTCTCGTCCCTTTTCTGGTAAACTAACAGACACCGTCGGTCGCATGCCAGTCATGATTTTTGGTACGCTCGTCTGTGTGATTTGTAGTTTATTTTATCCCTTCGTGCTAACCGTTGGTGCATTTTTATTACTACGTTTCTTTCATGGGTTTTCTACGGGTTTTAAACCAACCGCTTCTACTGCATACATTGCAGATATTGTACCACCTACGCGACGCGGAGAAGCATTAGGAATCGCGGGCATTAGCATGAATTTAGGCGCGTCTATTTCCCCCCCGATTGGAAGTTGGTTTACACAAATGTACTCTTTAGATGTCATGTTTTACGTTTCTTCCGCTGCTGCATTGATTAGTATTCTTATGTTGTTGACGCTGAAAGAGACCTTACCCCCTAAACAAAAACAGCCCTTTAGCTGGAAATTATTTAAAATAAAATGGGCTGATGTTTATCACCAATCCGCATTAGCACCAGGTTTTGTGACTTTATTTGTTTATCTCGCTTTTGGCATGATGCTAACGATCACTCCCGATCAAAGTGATTTCTTAGGCATTAGCAATAAAGGCTACTTTTTTGTTTTTGTAACCGCATCGTCTGTACTTTCCCGTTTTGTCGCAGGACGGGTTTCGGATCAGTTCGGGCGAATTCCTGTAATGCAAGCCGGCATCATTTTGATGTGTGTTTCGCTAACCGTTTTAGCTTACGCGACTACTCCATTTCTATTTTTTGCAGGTGCGAGTATTTTAGGTTTTTCACAAGGCATTGTCTCCCCTGCTGTATTCGCTTGGGCAATTGATCGTTCACCTGATGATGTTCGTGGTCGAGCAATTGGAACGATTTATATTGCGCTAGAAATAAGCATTGGCGCAGGCGCATTTTTCTCTGCCTATTTTTATGATAATAATCCGCAAAACTTTAGCATGGTCATGTGGTTTCTAATGGTGGCTACGGCGATCCCTAGTTTCTTTTTATTCTTTTATCAAAAAAATAAAAGGGCTTAGGAGCAACATCCAACTATTTTCTAACAACTTTCTAACCATATTTACAATGTCTATTTGGAAAACACCTATTGATATCAATGTCTTCAACAGCATGAATAAGGACACCATTTTAGAGCAAATCGGTATCGAATTCACTGAATGTGGTGATGACTATTTAATTGCAAAAATGCCTGTCGATCGGC
>JBGCES010000434.1:0-15041 GCA_045106545.1 Saprospiraceae bacterium | reverse complement strand
TCTAAATCATTTGGATGAATGGCGGTATTAGGAAGTTGGTAGTTATGAGTTTTTAGTTGGTAGTCTCACTTTTAACGTGAGTTAACCGCAAAGAAAGAGGGAAAAACGTAAACGTTTTTCCCTCTTTTTATGGCTAGATGTTCACGTTAGTATGGCAACTACCAACTAAAAACTACCAACTTATCAGACTTCTCAGAAACCTAACTCCTCCACAAATCGCTGCTTCTCATCTACATAAATAGCAATTCCTCGGAAAGTACTTTTTCTGCCATAAAGACTATTGAGTGTATTATCATCTGATTTTAAATGCAACACTAAATTATGGCTATCTAACATGCCCAGCGGCGTCAATTCGACCAAGCCTTGATCTGCTGGCAACGAACGCGCTGTCATTTCTACCCGCTCTATATCACTAATCTTAATCGTGGCTTCGCTAAAAAACCCGTAACGTAAATAAAGGGTATCATTTTCTTTATCCATAATAATCGGACGACGAGACATCGAACGTGTCAATGCAATAATTTGAAAAGCACTGTAAACACTCAAACCCGTCAACACCCATGCTACGGTCGGACTCCATTTTTCTACCAAAATGTGCATAGCAAAAGTCTCTCCCGCTAACAAACCTATAAACACATACAATACAAGTATAATCCCGCTTTTCTTATGATAATGGTATTCATTGGCTGCGAGCAAATGCTTCCTCCATGCTATTATTCCATAATAAACGACTGCAATTTCAGTAGCTAATAAAATACCAACTCGTCCAGGTAGTACTTGCTGTGTTGCGGTAGTAAGGGCGGTATAAAATTCAGGGCGTACATTTTTTTCCGTTTTAAATGCTTTCCAAGTTTTACGAAAAGTGTAAAAAACAAAGAGTAGAACGCCCGTTTCTACCAATGGGAAAGCTACTTTTTTAATCAATGCCAAGAGTGTTTGCTGCTCGGCGGGTAAAATGTAAGAAGCAATAACCAACCCCAAAATAAAAGAAGAAGCGACCGTGATTTTAGGGATGTCCGTCTTGCGGATGAGCAAAAACCAAACGATGGGCAACGTAACAACTAAGTCCAAAGTAATACCCGTTGCCAGATCTTGCGGATATTGGGCGAAATAAGGCGAGTTGACCAATCCGACGCAAAATAATATCAATAATAATGGAGTACCAAAGATTAGCAGGCGGCTGTTGAGCAATAGCTGTTTTAGTGTCATGGACAAGGTTTTTAGTTGTAATTCCAGATGAAGATCAAAAAGTACTTTTGCTTCATTCATTCCGCTATAATAACGATGTCTTTTCTTAGAAGCTGTTTTAAAACTTCTGGTGAAGTCGAAAACGCCGTATTTTTTGTCAGGACAAGGCTGAAAATTAGAAGTATAGTCCTTTTACACAGCCTGCCCCGATGCTTGTCTCGGGGACTAATTTCTTAACGAAGTACTGACGAAAAAGACAAGTTTGCAGACCAGCAGAGGTTTTAAAACAGCTTCTTAGATCATTCCCCTATCTAGTCGCTTTTTCCAGCAAAAAAGAGGTTTCTACTTTATTCAAATCAATAACCCAAAAAGGGGTAATACATTACTGCACTACCCCTTTTCCATTTCTTTGTTAAAAAAGAATTACAAACTCGGAAACCGCTGCGGATTCACTTCGTGCATCATCTGATAAACTGTTTCAAATACATCTTCCGGATTCGGTTTAGTAAAGTAATCGCCATCCGAGCCATAAGGCGGACGGTGCGCATATGCGGTTAATGTAAGAGGTTTGGAATCCAAATATTGATAACCATTCTGCTTTTCTAGTACTTCTTGCATCAAGTAAGCCGTCGCTCCACCAGGAATATCTTCGTCCATAAAAATGATCCGATTCGTCTTTTTCAAAGACTCGACAATTCGGTGTTCTAAATCGAAAGGCAATAAGGTTTGAACATCAATTAGTTCTACTGTAATACCTTTTTTCTTCAATAATTTCATCCCTTCTTGAGCGATACGAATACATGACCCATAAGTGACTAAGGTTACATCCTCACCTTCCGCCAAAACTTCGGGTACACCTAAAGGTAATGTGTAGTCTCCGATATTGCTTGGTAGTCGTTCTTTTAAGCGATAACCATTTAAGCATTCTACCACAACAGCAGGATCATCTGATTGCAAAAGCGTATTGTACATTCCTGCCGCCCGAGTCATATCTCGTGGTACACAGATATACATTCCGCGTAAGCTACTCAACAACATCGACATAGGCGAACCAGCATGCCAGATACCTTCTAGGCGATGTCCGCGCGTACGAATAATCGCAGGTGCTTGTTGCAATCCATCACTCCGATAACGCAACGTGGCCATGTCATCGCTCAACGGTTCTAAACCATAAATCAAATAATCTAAATACTGAATTTCAGCAATCGGTCGCATTCCACGCATCGCCATTCCTAATGCCTGCCCCATGATCGTCCACTCGCGAATCCCCGTATCAAAAATACGTTCTATTCCAAATTCTTCTTGCAAGCCTGCCATTCCTTGATTCACATCACCAATATGTCCCACGTCTTCACCAAAGGCGTACAGATTATCATGGCGATTAAACATTTTTCGGAAGAACTTATTCAAGATTTCGTAGCCATTCAAACGAGACGCATCGGGCGCAAATTTAGGGTACACAACAGGTACATTCAACGCAGACTTAGGTGAACGACTATATAAATTGGTATGATAATCCTCCTTTGCTTGCACGAATACATCATCTAGCCACGCCTTGAGTGCTGTTTTAGCAGCATAGTCTTCATCTAAAATATTATAATAGAGTCGCTTGGCAACTTGTGTAATTTCTCCAACTACAGGATTAATCAATCGCTTAAATTCTTGCTTGATTGCCGCTACTTCCTCTTTATGTATAGTAGCCGACGCTACTTGTTCAAGAATTGTTTTAAAATTATTGACCTGCGCTTTCATGGGATCATTAAAGGCGTTCCACGCTCGCTTACGCGCTTCTTTCACTTCTTTTTTTGCCTTTATCCAAATTTCATCGACTTCTTCCTGCGGTGCAATTCCACTTTTCACGATCCATTGCTTCATCCGTAAGATGCAGTCATTTTGACGTTCCCATTCTAAGCGACGTTTTGTTTTATAACGCTCATGCGAGCCAGAAGTAGAGTGTCCTTGCGGTTGGGTTAATTCTTCGATGTGGAACAATGCAGGACGGTGCGTTTTGCGAATCCGCGCAATGCCATGTTGGTACATTTCACGCAAAGTCGCATAATCCCAACCTTTGGCTTTATAAATCGTTACCGCTTCTTCCCCACTTTCGTCCATTCCAAAGCCTGAAAGCACTTTAGAAATACTACTCTTAGAGGTTTGGTATTTTTTAGGCACAGAAATACCATAGCCGTCGTCCCAAACCGAAACTGCCATTGGAATTTGCATTACACCTGCGGCGTTAATACTTTCCCAAAATACGCCTTCAGAAGTACTCGCATCGCCAATCGTTACGAAAGTAACTTCATTGCCTCGGTCTGAAAATTTTGAATTGGTTGCTCCTGCTTCGCGGTATTTTTTACTGGCAAGTGACAAGCCAACTGCCCGCGCCATTTGACCAGCGGTACAACTTACATCCGAGGACACATTGTACGTCGATTTGTGCTCCGTCCATTCTCCATTAGGTTCTACCGTTTTGGTAGCATAATGGGAATTCATCTGTCGGCCGCCCGAAAATTTATCATTATTTGCATCAGCGTATAGCTGAGCAAAAAAGTCTTCAATCGTAGCTACTCCGATAGCAAACATAAAGGTCTGATCGCGGTAGTAACCCGACCGCCAGTCTCCTTTTTTGAACGCGCGCGCCATCGCTACTTGCGGCACTTCCTTACCGTCTCCCGTGATTCCAAACTTCGCTTTACCCGTCAACACCTCTTTCCGTGCCATCAAACTCACTTCACGGCTAATACAACAAATACGAAAATCTTCTAAAACTTCCCGTACAAACTGATCTGTACTCGTAGTAGAATTTTTTGTAAGCGTCGGATTATCAAGCATAAAATAAATTATTTTTTGTTAGGAAATAATTCAAGAATAAAATTCTGCCAAAAATACTATTCACAAACACACAGAATTTAATTTGTTTTATTAACTTTCTGATACGTTCAAAATTAGTAAAATTTGGTTAAACCTCCTAAAATTTAACAACTATTCCACAGCAGATAGGTTCATTTAGATTATAACAAAGTACAGAAAATGTTAGTTCGTGACAAATGCGAAAAAGAAAGGTGAAACCTGCGTGCAAGTTTCACCTTTTTAACGAATCAGTGCTGATTTGGTTTATCGTTATTTGGTCACAATAGTGGTAGTTGGATTATAAATTCCAAAGGTCAAACTATTAATCAATCCATCTACAAAAGAATGATAAACCTTGACTGAGTAGCTGTCTGCTCCATCCGCCATTTTTGCTGGCTCACTCGTTTTACCTGGAGCTAAACCATAAATAAAATAGTGGTTTTTCTCTTTTACTTCTACGCCAGTTTGCGCGCCTTGCCCGACACTAAATTCATACGTATAGCATGAGGAAGTTGAAAAAGCAAAGCTAAAAAGTAGCATGAATAACACATTTTTGAATAGTCGCATGAGTTTCTTTTTTTATTAAAATTTAACCGTGATTATTAGTTTGATTTTAGTTTTCCAAATGAAATTGCGGCTCGAAATCCAATGTTTGTATTGTCATCTAGCCAAGCCTCATCGTTAAATGTAATCTGATCGTTGATAAAGAATTTGAGTTGCCAGTAAAGTTGTGGGCTTATTTTTTTCTCCACCCCAACATAGGTAGTAAAATTCAAAAAACTAAATTCCTTTACCCGTTCTCGCGCTCCATAAACTCTTTGGGCAGCTTCCGTTCCGCGAGTAAAATATTGATATCTATTCTGAAAATTATATCGTAACCCATAATCAGCCCCTAAAAAGAAACGCCATTTCTTACGAGCACGCTGAAAACTATATGTTCCCACAAATAACTCTAAGTACTCTCGCCCAATTTCAACTTGTCCAATGTCTTCCCTGATTTGATCCGTCGTTGGAAAATTATTAATTACATTAGCTGGATCATTTTCTGTAATAAACCCATAACTATCTACTCCATAATTCATTCCTACTCGAATATAGGTTTCTAGTTTTGATTTAACTTTAAATTCTGAAAAAGCACCAACGCTATAACTGCTATTTGACTGGTATTTCCAATTGACTCTATCGGGTACTGAAATGTAGGCTGCTGATAAGCCGCCTACCGTTCCCCAGCGGAATGAAGGTAATCCAGCGTGCGCAATAGTATCATTAAAATTAGTAAAATCAGTTGGTGGCAGTAGTAGTATTGACGGAGAAATCGCAGTAGAAAAGGTGTTAATCAATGGTTTGCGTAACAAAGTAGTGGGTGCGATTTCATAGCTTTTTATTTCGCGTCCTGCTTGTATTAATTGGGTTTCTTGCGCTGGTATAGAATTATCAAATGAATCATTTAATGAGGGTATAATTATAGTAGAAGCAGTATTTTTCGGGCTAATAACTGGTATAAAAGATGACGGTGGAGTAGTTAATTTTTCGGATAAATTACTCAGTACACAAGCTAATTCTAATTCTTGTGACAACAACTCTTCCGTTTTTTGGCAACTCAACCAACCTACCCTAAGATCTTGATTATCAACAACTAACCGATCTTTTTCTAGTTGTAAATCAGTAGCAACTTGCTGCTGCCCCGTTCCCCACCAACCAAGTCCCATAACGATTGCTAACCAAATTGAATTCATAAGCCAAAATATTTTTTGATGATAAAATGGTATCGGTCGCGCCAAGCGGCGATCAATGCCCTCCCAAACCAAGTCGGAAGGTTCATCGTTGAATGACTCCAACGACCGATTGAAAAAATCTTCTAAATTATTATCTTGATTTTCCATTATTGACAATGATGAACGGTTAATTCTGAATGGTGAATACTAGACGATTGCTACTTTTCTAAAATCTAACGTCTAACTTCTTTCCTCACCATTCCTTTTGCAATAGTTGTTGTAATTGTAAACGCGCCCTGCGATAATACGAGCGTAAAGTCGCTTCGTTGGTTTCTAGCTGCTGCGCTATTTCTTTAAAAGAATACCCTTCAATAGCGCGTAGATTAAAAACCGTCTGTTGCGTAATCGGTAGTTGCTGAATTAATTGAATCACTGCATTTGCCCGATTCGTTTCTAGTAATGAATTATCTACCAGTAGTTCGTTGATTTCGGGGATCGGCTCGGTGGATTCCAGTTTTAGTTTGTGGTGTTTTCGAATGTGCATCAGCGCACTATTAACCATCACTTTCCGCATCCAACTTTGCAAAGTCACTTTCCGATTATACTGTTTTAGATCACGTAAAATTTTATAAAATCCTTCTTGTAAAATGTCTTCCGCTTCTGCTCGATTTTTCGCGTAACGCATACATACACCGAATAAGTACACTTTGTATCGCTGATACAACTCGTACTGCCCTTGACGATCATTGCGCAGGCAAGCACGGAGTAATTTTTCTGGATATAAAGGTGTGTTCGGCATTTTCTCGGTTGTCAGTTGCTGTTAGACCATAAATTTTCTAACCCTTACTAATGTCTTCAGTAGTATAGGTGCAGAGAAAAGTGGTTTTGTTGCAGCAGTGAGATTTTTTTTGATTTTTTTTCGTCCGCTGTCTTCCCGACAGCGAACGTATTCTTTGTCATACACAACAATACCTGCTATATCGAAAAGATACTAGCTATTATCTCTCAAAAACATCCGCAGTAGGTAAGTCGGTAGGTGTTATCTTTCCAATCTATTGACCAAATTTTAACAATACGAAAATTTCAAAATAGCTGTCAGAATGGCAGCAAAAGTCGTATCTTTGCGCACATTTTGGCATAAATGAACGCTAAAAAGCAAAAGCGCAAAGTTTTTGTGGGGCGTTTGAATCAAGATGAGTAGTTACATTTTGCAAATTTCAAATACAATTGAAATGTAAAACTGCAAAATGTAAAATATAAAATGTAAAAGTGTGTTGTTTTCACAAATATTATTAGGCTAAGGCAAACGTCCTGACCTCCTACTTTTACATTTTGAATTTAGTCTTTTACATTTTACATTTTACACATGTACAACGATAATCCGACCCTCGAAGGTTTAGTTAAAAAGATTGATGAAGAGAAGCAGGGTGAAGTCTTCTTTCAAGATGGAAAAAAAGCCAATAAGCATTTCTATATCGAAAGCTACGGCTGTCAGATGAATTTTAGCGACAGCGAAATCGTCGCTTCTATCCTTGCAGAAAATGGCTACGCACCGACCCGCGCGATGGATAATTCGGATTTGATTTTAATCAATACCTGCTCCATTCGCGAAAAGGCGGAGGAGACAGTGCGTAAGCGTTTGCGCCTATTTGATAAAATCAAGCAGCAACGTCCAGGCATGTTAGTTGGCGTATTGGGCTGTATGGCGGAGCGTTTGAAAAAGAAGTTTCTGGAGCAAGAGAAATTGGTTGATTTAGTAGTTGGTCCAGATGCTTACCGCGATTTACCGAAGTTGATTGCTACGGCAGAAGATGGCGATAAAGGGATTAATGTGCATTTAAGTCGGGAGGAAACCTATGCGGATATTGCACCGATGCGTTTAGGTACGAATGGCGTTTCGGCGTTTATTTCTATTATGCGCGGTTGTGATAATATGTGCTCTTTCTGCGTAGTTCCATTTACGCGCGGTCGTGAGCGGAGTCGAAACTCGTTTAGTATTTTAGCGGAAGCGACAGATTTATTTGAAAAAGGCTACCGCGAGGTAACACTACTCGGACAAAACGTAGATAGTTATAAATGGGAAAATCCCGAATCGAAAGAGGTCGTAAATTTTGCTAATCTATTGGAAATGGTCGCGCAGGTACATCCTGATTTACGCATCCGTTTTTCTACTTCCCACCCAAAAGATATTACGGACGACGTACTCTTCACCATGAAGAAATACGAGAATATCTGTAAGTATATCCACTTGCCTGTACAATCAGGGAATACGCGGATTTTAGAAAAAATGAATCGCACGTACACCCGCGAATGGTACAAAAGCAAAGTAGATCGCATCTACGAAATCATGCCCGATTGTGCGATTTCTAGTGATATTATTACAGGCTTTTGTAGCGAAACGGAAGAAGAACATCAGGACACCATTTCGATGATCGATTACGCGAAATACTCGATGTCGTATATGTTTTTCTACTCCGAACGTCCTGGTACATTAGCAGCGCGCAAGTATGAAGACGATATTCCGTTAGAAGTAAAAAAACGCCGTTTGACCGAAGTAATTCGTTTGCAAAATCAGATTTCGTTTAAACTCAATCAGAAAGATATTGGCAAGACGTTCAAAGTCTTAATTGAGGGCGAATCAAAACGTTCTGACCAAGATTTTAAAGGAAGAAATACGCAAAACAAGATGGTTATTTTTCCGAAAGTAGCGGGATTAAAGAAGGGGGATTATACTTTTGTGAAAGTGCATGAAGCGTCGAGTGCGACCTTGAAGGGAGAGATAGTTGATTAAATTTTAAACACATAGACACATAGAAAACATAGCTTATTTAAACTATGTGTCTATGTGTTTTTGAAATATGACCACCCAATGGCATCTGATTTACAATCCGTAAAACGCCGCTTCGACATCATCGGGCGCTCCGAGAAACTTGACCGGGCGTTGAGTACTGCCGTGCGCATTGCGAATACGGAACTCAGTGTTTTGATTATTGGAGAAAGTGGGGTGGGTAAGGAAGTTTTTTCCAAAATTATTCATTCGTTGAGTGCGCGTAAACACAATGAGTTTATTGCCATTAATACGGGCGCGATTCCCGAGGGGACGATTAATTCGGAGTTGTTTGGACACGAAAAAGGGGCGTTTACAGGTTCGGCAGGACAGCGAAAAGGGTATTTTGAAACCGTGGATGGAGGAACGATTTTTTTGGATGAAATTGGCGAAATGCCATTGGCGACACAGGCGTTTTTACTGCGGATTTTAGAAAATGGTGAATTTACGCGCGTCGGTTCGAGTAAGGTGCAAAAGACGGATGTCCGCGTAATCGCTGCGACCAATAAAGACTTGAACGGACGTATTCAGTCGGGGAAATTTCGCGAAGATTTATATTATCGCTTGAGTACCGTCGTGATTGAAGTGCCGCCGCTCCGCGAACGCCGCGAGGATATTTATATGCTATTTCGTAAGTTTTCGGTAGATGCAGCAGAGAAATATCGCCGCCCGATTGTCCAACTGGATGATAAAGCGCGTTTACTTTTAGAAAATTACAATTGGCCCGGAAATATCCGTGAGCTGAAAAACGTAGCCGAACAAGTCGCTGTATTAGCGGACGATCGCATGATGACCGCTGAGGCATTATTGCACTTTATTCCGAATGCGTTTAAACGCAATTTGCCAGCAAAAGTAGATCATTCTGGCGGCAGTGAAAGCTTTGCCGAACGCGAGATTTTGTACAAATTACTCTTCGATATGAAGAACGATTTGAATGATCTGAAATCACTCGTTTTCGGTTTGATTCGCAGTAATAATTTGGATGTAGCTGACGTAGATGTACAGCAATTGCGGCAATTACAATCTCCCGCTGCGACCAACAATTACCGCAGTAAAGAAAACTTCGACTACAATACGCCTACTCGCTCTTTCGATAGCAATTTAGAAGACATTCTGCCTGCTCCTACAACCGATAATAATTACTACTCTACCGAAAGTGGCGACAGCCGTCCGCAAATCATTTACAATACGCAACCCCGCTACGATTCTAGTGAAACGGTAGATGAAAACCTATCTTTGGAAGACAACGAAAAGCAGTTGATTAAAAAGGCATTAAAGAAGCATAATAATCGACGGAAAGATGCTGCGGAGGATTTAGGTATTTCGGAACGGACGTTGTATCGGAAGATCAAGCAGTATGAGTTATAAGTTAATAATCGGGTATATTTTTACCTAAAATAATATCTCGTTTACCAATCCATAAACCATCTACCTTACGTAATTTCATAATTCCTGAACCGCCACGCAGTGGTAACTTCTCCCTTTCTTCTTTCGTCAATAAAGGATCATCCACGAAGTTAAAGTCATCAATATAATAGATAGTTTTTCCTGCCTCTTTGATAAAAGGATGAATGTGTCGCGGCAAAGTTCGATTGGGATAGGGCGCAGGTTTGAAGGTGTAAAAAGTATATTTTCCATCTATTGTCGTCTTAATCCAACCACGATGAAAAATGTAATTTTTTCTATCTTTTTGACGCGTATCATATAGCCCATTTTCGTCAGTATGGTAAATAAACATAATGATATTTGCGGCGGGCGTTTTTCCATCCGCTTGATAAATAGTGCCTGTCAATTTCAGCTTTTCTACTTGCAATGAGAACTCAGGTAAGGTGTCCGTATTTGTCAATATTTTATCTCCAAAATCGTATAATTGTTCGCAACCGTCACAGCCTCCTCCAACAAATTTATCGGTTGGTTGAGCAGATAAGGTCGGAGAAATCTGAGCTTTGGATTGACAGCTAATTTGAGAGAAAATGATAAATAGAATGAAGTAGCGCATCGTAAAAGCATTTTTGAATTGACAGTCAGATAATTCAAAAATAAGGTCAAAAAGCTAGCATTTAGGGAAATCTCTAAAATTTAACAGTAAAATTCGTCCACTCCCCTACCGTTTTCAGCGAAAATTCAAAACCGTGATTCAGTAATATTTCCCGCGTCAACGTCAGTCCAATGCCCTGCCCGTGTGGTTTATCACTATAAAAAGGCGTGAATAATTGCGCCGCTTGTTCATCGCTGATGCCTTTGCCATTATCACTGATAATCAATTGATTAGGGCGCGTCTGTAATTCAATTTTAATTGTTCCATCTTCGCCAATTGCCTCTACCGCATTCTTAATCACGTTCACTAATACTTGCTCAATTTGTCGCTGATCGAGGTTGATTTTTACATGAAAATCGGTTGGTATAATTTCAATTGCTACGCGCCGTTGTTCCGCATAAGCTCGCATTAATTGGGCGGTATCTTTTAGTGATCGTGCTATGTCAACAAACTCTTTAGTTGGTTGCGGTAAGCGGATAATATCCGCAAAATTGCGCATAAAGACGTTGAGGCGATCGTTACGTTCTTTGGCGATGCGGAGCGCATTGGACATTTCGGGTGCGAAAGGATCGTCCAGTTCTTGTTGGTAATCAATGTTACTTTCGATGATGGAATTAATCGCGCCAATGGAATTATTCACTTCGTGCGCCATCATGCGAATGACCTTTTCGTAAGCACGTTTTTCAGCGTCCAAAATCTCCTGCGACAAATCTTCGATGATGACAAATTCGCGATTAAAACCTCGATCTACAAATTGTGCGCGTTCGATGCGGTATTGTTTGCTCCCATCCGTTTGGTAAGTCATAGGTGTAAAAAGTGGTAGCTCAGTAATTTTTTTAATAATCGGTAACGGTATTTTTTCTAACTCCACACCTTCATAATCCCCCAGTTGAAACCATTAGTCTGCTTTGGGATTGGCATAAACAAGTTGATTATCAAAATTTAAAAGTAGAATGGCGGAAGGTGAGGTTTGAAAAATTTGCTGCATAAAATAATGCTGCTCCTGCGTCTGTTGGCGTTCCGTTTTCAGTTGCTCAATCATCGCATTATAAACCGTAATCAAGCGATCCATTTCGCGACTCCCCGTTTTTAAAAATTTCACTTGAAAGTCCTGATCTTCAATCGCAGCTGCGCCCGAGGCGATTAAATTCAAGGGTGCAATCAGTTGTTTGTACAGTAGATAACTTAGAAATAAGGATGCTAAAATGCCTAACTCGACAACGAGAAACCAGATTTTTTCCTCGCCGATTAGCAGAAAAGCGAGGTAACCCATCAAAAGATGGAGCAGACCGATGAAAAGTGTGTATTTGAGTTTGAGTGACATATTAGAAGAGGACAGAAGACAGACCATTTCATTGTCAGACCGCTCTGCTGTCAGATTGAAAACGCGTCATATCTGACAGCCACAGGCGTTCTGACAGTGAACTACGTGAACGATCTGTCTTCTGTCAGCGTAGCGGTCTTTTTTAAATTTGTATGTTGTATTTCTCCAGCCGCCGATACAATGAAGAACGCGTAATCCCCAACGACCTTGCCGTTTCGCTAATTTGATAATTATGAAACGTCAACGCTTTTTGAATCATTTGTTTTTCCATTTCTTCGAGCGTCAAATCGCCTACTTTTGGTAAGGCTTGTACGCTCGTATCGCTACTTCCTCCACTACGTAAATGTCGCTGAAAATCTTTCACTTCCAGCACTTTTTTCTGCGACATTAAAACGGTTCTTTCTACCACATTTTTTAATTGACGAATATTCCCTGGAAAGGGTTGTTTGCTCAAATAATCTAACGCCAATCGATCAACGCGCAAGTTCTCTTTTCCATAGATAGTCGCCAGTTTTTTGACAAAATATTTGACCAATAAAGGAATATCGCCCGTACGTTCGCGGAGCGGCGGAATGTGTAAGGTAATGAGGTTGATGCGATAATACAAATCTTCCCGAAATAAGCCTTGCGTCACCATTTGTTCCAAGGGTTTATTCGTAGCGGAAACAACGCGCACGTCGATGCGTTCCGTTTTGCTACTCCCCAATACCTCAAAGGTTTGCTCTTGCAAAACACGGAGTAATTTAACTTGCGAAGGATGGGCAAGATCGCCAATTTCATCCAGAAAAATCGTTCCTGTATCGGCGAGTTTGAAACGTCCAGTGCGATCGGCAGAAGCATCGGTAAAAGCGCCGCGTTTGTGTCCGAACATTTCACTTTCAAATAAACTTTGTGAAATACCCCCCAAATTGACTTTTACAAAAGGCTTTTCTGCTCGCTCGCTTTCGTAATGAATCGCTTCGGCGACGAGTTCTTTACCCGTTCCACTTTCGCCCGTAATGAGGACGGAGGCGTTGGTACGGGCGACGTTCTTTGCGATGTTCATCATTTCAACGAGTTGTGGAGACGCGCCGATGATTTGATCGAAGCCGCTGCTAGAGGGATCGGATACCTTGGAGGTATCCGATCCCTTGCCTCGTCCGCTAATGTTCTCTAATGCTAAAATCGTCTTAATCGAATTCAGTAATTGCTTGTTTTCCCACGGTTTAGCGATGAAGTCACGCGCGCCAATTTTCATTCCCTCCACCGCCAATTGCACCGTTGCCCAACCCGTCATCAGAATCACGGGAATCGTTTTATCAATCGCCATAATTTCTTTCAACGTCGCAATGCCTTTGCGCCCCGACGTATCAATCGTGTAATTCATATCCAATAAAATCAAGGAAGGGCGTTCGCGTTCTAATGCGGCAAGTAAGTGTCGCGGATGATTGAAAGATTGTTGGTCAAATCCAGCCCGCCTCAGTAGTAAGGCAAGGGAAATGCAGACCGTTTGGTCATCATCGGCGATAAAAATAGTTAGTTTATTCATGCTTAAAGTAGTATAAAAGTAGTGGCAAAAGTGGTTTGAAAGTGGTGTAAAAGTCGTTCCATTCTACTTGTGAACGACCTTTATACCACTTTTATAACTACATTTACCCTATTCCTCCCGTAACGCATCCGCTGGGCTAATCTGCGCAGCTTGCTGACTTGGATAAAGCGCACAAACCAGCACTAAAGCTAATATAAATACCGTAGAAGCTACAATAGATTGATAAAAATATTGAGCAGGCATTTCAAAAAATTCCATCAATGGAACTTGAATACAAAATAAAATTGCCAATAGAATACCAGCTCCAGCGATCAGAAGAATTTCGATGACAAACTGCTGGGCGACGTGGCTTTTAAATGCACCTACCACGCGCCGCAAACCAATCTCTCCGCGTCGTTTACTGATATTATACCACAATACACCGAATAACCCAAGCGCAACATTGATGACCAAAAATCCACAAACAATGAGCATCGCCACCATTGGAATAACGGTTGCTTTATTACCGCGCACACGGCGTTGTTCTACCTTAGTTATGGTCAAATCATCCACTTTAGCTAGTTGAGAAATCGTACTATACAGCTCTTCTTCAAAAGCAGTTCCTACGCCGTCTGCTAAGCGAATATTTAGCAACAACCGCGTGGAATCTTCGATGGGAGCATACAAAAACGATAAAGGCGGTGTTTCTTCAAATTGTCCATTGTATTTGAAATTTTCGGAGATTCCAATCACGCGTCTTTCTCCCGCTAAACTAATGACACTATCCATTACAGGGCGGTGTTTAAAATACTCTTCTACGACAGATTTGGTTAAAACTATCGGCGGATATTTGGCGGTTTTATCATCATCATTAAACCAACGCCCTTCGATTAATTTGATGCCAGTCGTTTCTTGATAAGATTTATCTACGCGCACTAAATGACTCAGCACGTAGAATCCCATGTCATCGTTTCCATAAATAGATTGGCTATTTCCAAAAGGGGCAGAAAAATGTGACCAAGACACTTTTTTAATATTAGCATGTTGTTCTAATTCGCGTTGCAACAATTGCTTGGTTTCGAGAATTTCTACACTATCCCGATTTTCCATATTCACGTAAGTGTACCAAAGTGGTTCAGTTACAAAACCGAGCGGTTCGCGGTAATTATTATAATTGTACAAAGCAAAAGCCAAGACACCAAATAAGATCACGAATGCGAAAAAGATTTCAGCAATGATCAAAGCATTTTTTCCTTTGCGATTCCAGATGAGTTTGAATATATGTCGTAACATGATAAATGTAGTTTGAAAATTGTTTGATGTGGTTCGAAAGTTATCTAAAAATCGCTTTTAAAATAATGCGTTGATGCGACTGTAATAGTTGTGCCAGCGATACGCCATACGTTGCGACCAACTTTCCGTTTTTTCCTGTAAAAGATGCTCACCCAAGCTGACTAGTGCGCGGTAAATCCAAATATGATTTCCTCGATTCCACTCAGAATGTCCAGTATTTCCAATAAAAATATAACCTAATTTAGTATAGGGATCGTACCAGAGCATTGTATTGATACCCGCATCACCACCATTCAAGC
>JBGCES010000433.1:0-17207 GCA_045106545.1 Saprospiraceae bacterium | reverse complement strand
ATCTCACAGCTTGCTCCGCAGCATTGCGGAGACCGCAGGAAGTAAATCCTCATTTTTAAATCGTTTAATTAATTATTTCGGCGTGGATTACCTTACAAAATCGTCTAAAAATAAGTAGATTTTGTAAGGTAAAAAAATATTACCTTACAAAATCGCATAAGAAACAGTCGATTTTGTAAGCCAATAATTATACCCAACAACAATTACAACTTGAACCTCACTCCTCCATACACATTAATTCCCGCGCCCGTTTCATAAAATCGTCCACCAAAAGCATTAATGCGAATGTTGTCAAAGTAGTTGATATTCAATAAGTTGTGTGCGCCGAAGAATGGGAATAGTTGTATTTTTTTTAATTGTAATTCATAACCTAAATTAAGATCGACGAGAAAATAATCGGCTACGCTTTCGCTATTTGCATCATTGGTAAATAATTCGCCGATGTAGCGACCTTGCAATCTGGCTTGGATGCCTTGTGGTTGCTGATAAGTGGTCAATAGCGAAAAAGTATGGCGTGGAATAGCTGGTAATTCGTTACCACTAAAATCACCGTTGGGCGTGATGAATGAATCGTATTTAAAATCAGAAAAGGCGTAGCTGCTGCTAATTTGCCAGTTTTTCGTTAAGAAATAAGTAGAGGTGAGTTCGATACCAAAACGGTCGGTGCTGCCTGCATTTTGGAAAAAAGTACGGTCAGGGAAATCTGCTAATTCAAAAGGAACGAGATCGTTTTGGGTCGTAATATAAAATAGGGTAGCGTCAAAATTGAATTGTTGTTGCCAATTTCCGCGCAGTCCGATTTCGGCAGTATTTGCCTCTTGTGGTTGCAAATTTTCATTAAAACCACCGTCATTACTCGGATTGGCAGAGAGTTCACTCAGAGCGGGCGTTTCAAAACTGTAGCGATAACTACTGTATAAATTAAGCTGTGGATTTAAAGTATAATTTAAACCTAAGCTGTAGCTAAAGGCATTCAAATCAATGCGACCGGAGGCATCGCCGTTATCCAAAAAATTATCTTCTACTTCCAAACGATTATTGTCAAAGCGACCGCCAAGTTGTAAAGAAAAGCGTTCCCAGTCGATTTTATCTAAAACAAAAATACCTGTGTTCTGAAAAATTTCTAACTGATTTAAAGTCGCATCGCCCTGCGTGCCTTCCAAATTTTGAAAACGCTGACGTTGATCGCGTTGGTCGGCATATTCGTAGCCAATTTGTACCGTATTGATAAAATTTGATTTAGCGGTTTTGATATTAAAATGCGCGCCTTGTCCCCAATAATTGCGCCCCAAATCCACGATCCCGCCAAATTCAAAAGGCAGTTTCCCATAAAAACCACGATTAGAATAGAATCCGTACACGTGTAGATTTGCTATTTTAGAAAAATCGTAATCGTAGGTCGATCCGAGTTTCATTTGCTCGATTGCTTCGCCTGTTTGGAAGAGCAGGTTGCGATCTCGCGCTGCGCGCGGCTCAGCTAAAGCATCCACAAAATTTAAACTGCCTGGATCATCTGCGACTGGGCTGTTGGCGTAATTGACTTGAAATTGTAAGCGAGATTTTTTATTAAAATCGTGCAAAATGCGCAAGTTGACATTGGTGTTTTCTGTGCCACTTTGTTCGCGGTAGCCGTCGGTTCGCAAGTGACTAATTTGTCCGATAATGCGGGTTCGCTCACTCTTCCAGCCGCCCTGCAATTGATAATTTTGTAAGTTGAACGAGCCGAAAGTAACACCTGCTTGCAAGTAGTTTTTATTAAAATTATCAATCGTGTTGATGCTAATCACGCCGCCCGCTGCGTTGCCATAAAGCGTTGAAGATGAACCTTTTAGCACTTCAATGTTTTTAACGATGCCTAAGTTTAAATTATCAATCTGTCCTTGCCCGTCGGGTGTCGTTTCGGGAATTCCGTCCACGATAATTTTAATTCCACGAATCCCAAATGCCGAACGCGCGCCAAATCCCCGCAAACTAATGCGTAAATCTTGTGCGTAATTTTGCGCATTCAATGCGAATAATCCCGGAATGTGATTGATGTACTCTTGTAGTGAAATTTGCTGTCGCGTCTGTTGCAATGCTGTCGCCTGATATTGCCCGATTGCGTACGCTTGCTTTTGTAGTGTAGCAGGTAAACGCGTAGCCGTAATATTTATGGAATCGATGGATTGGAATAATAAGGTGTCGGTTTGTCCGGTAGTGGAAAGCACGTAACTGGTCAGAAATAAAGAAAGAAAAAAGCGAAGCATAGCGTAGAAACTAATTTGTTAAAAAACCGAAAAAAGGTGAATCAATAAAAAGAAGTGCCAGATCCCGCATAATCATTCGATTGAGGATTTTGACTACAACATATTGAAATGCTAATCTGTTGCACGAAAAACGAATGTAGTTAATTTCTTTGGGCGTACCTATAATTGCCACTTTCGTTGCAGATTCCGTTAAAATGAATTATATTTGCTTTAGCAACTATTATTAAGGCAATATTTAAAAATATCTCAGCTCTAACCACCACTTTTATTTAAATTAATAGCTGCCATAAGTTCATTATTAATAACCAACAGATGTTACGTAGTCGTTCTAACTTATCGTAAGTTCGACCTTATTTCTTTTAGTGGAGAACCTTGCAAAAAAGCGTTAAAAACAAAATGCTGTTTGAGTGTAGCGAGTTTCATTTTGTTTAGTTTTTTAGTAAGGTTCGGAGCGTTAAAAAAGAAATACAGTCTTGACTTTTTGTTTCTTTTTTGTTAAGAAAAAAGAAAAAGCTAGTGCGTAATATCAACAACTAACAAAACTTAGCGGATATGTCCACGATGACGGAAACCTCAGCTCTATCCACTGCCACTACCACCGATTTTATGCCGATTAACGGCACGGATTATCTCGAATTGTACGTTAGTAATGCTAAACAAGCGGCACATTACTATCGTACGGCTTTTGGGTTTCAGCCACTGGCGTATGCTGGTTTGGAAACAGGGCAACGCGATCGTGAATCTTACGTCGTCGTGCAAGATAAAATTAGAATAGTACTTACTTCTCCACTAAAAAGCGGAACGGATATCGGTCGTCATATTGACCAACACGGTGATGGCGTGAAGGTAACTGCACTGTGGGTAGATGACGCGACTTATGCTTATGAAGAGACGATGAAACGCGGCGCAAAGTCATATCTGAAGCCAATTGTAGAAGAGGATGAACACGGCAGAGTAGTGCGTTCGGGGATTTATACCTATGGCGAGGTCGTGCATATTTTTGTAGAACGCAAAGATTATCGAGGCGCGTTTTTGCCTGGTTACGTGGAGTGGAAGCCATTTTATATGACCGAATCTATTGGTTTAAAATATGTCGATCACATGGTTGGAAATGTGGCGTTGGGACAAATGAATCGTTGGGTGAAATTCTACGAAGAAGTGATGGGATTTAAGCAGATTATGTCTTTTGATGACGATGATATTTCGACAGAATATACGGCGCTGATGAGTAAAGTGATGAGTAATGGAAATGGTCGAATTAAATTCCCCATCAACGAACCAGCTGCGGGTTTAAAAAAATCGCAGGTGGAAGAATATTTGGATTTCTACGAAGGTGAAGGCGTACAACACATCGCCGTAGCGACCGATAATATTGTCAAAACAGTAACTGCATTACGAGATCGCGGGGTAGAATTTTTAAATATTCCGACTACTTATTACGAGACATTGCAGGAGCGAGTGGGCAAGATCGATGAAGATATTGCTGCGCTACAGGAACTGGGTATTTTGGTAGATCGAGATGATGAAGGCTATTTATTACAAATTTTCACCAAGACGATACAAGCTCGACCGACGATGTTTTTTGAAATTATTCAACGGAAAGGAGCGACTTCTTTTGGGAAAGGTAATTTTAAGGCGTTGTTTGAAGCGATAGAACGGGAGCAAGAATTGCGTGGAACGTTGTAGAAAACCTATTACAACTATCTTTTACAATTTTTAGATTTACAAACAAATCGGCTGCACACGCTTAATGTGTACAGCCGATTTCTTTTTTTGTTGAAAATTTACTTTCGTAAAGTAACGCTATTGATTAATAGCAAACGTTTGATATCCAGTCTTGTACTTGATTTGTATTTTGGTCGAGTACAACGCTGTTAGTATTTCCTTGATAATCTTGGGTGTGCTGTTTTGTGTGAAACATTTTGGATAGTTTTAAAATTAAGGATTAAATGTGAAGTGAATAAATGGATACAATAGTTCTGGAAAAGTCTTTTTGAAAAAAAACGACTTGCCACAAAACGTATAAACAATCAAAAAGCGAGCTATATAATGATGCAAAATTAAATACTAATCTTGATACGTGCTATGATTACCTTGGTTTTATTAATAAAACCTAACGACTTTACAGTAAAATGATAATTGGTTGGTCGTATCGCTAGAGATAAAGCTTAGTAAGCAATGTATGCTAACAAAAAGTAAAATTTGCGGTTAGTATTTTTTGATCAATACTTAGAGTAGAATTTTCAAGAGAGTGGCTGATAGAAGGGAATCTGTCATTAAAATTATATATGCTCTAAACGAATAAGGATAGTTTTTATTGTAATTTGAGTGAGGTTTATTTTTAAATAAAAAAACGTGCGAATGCTTGAATCAGAGGCATTTGCACGAATTATAATGTAAAAAAGCGATTCGCCGAAGCGATATAGTTTTAGTTTTGATAGCTTCAGTAGCGTATTATTGCAATTTAAATTTGACGGGTAAGTTAAAACTCACGCTCACCGCTTCTCCATCCTTTTGTCCAGGTACCCAGATGTGTTCTTGCTTCATTTTATGATAAACTGATAAAACAGCTTCTTCCAGCGATTTTGCTGCGGCACTTTGGGCAATAGATTCCGACTTATTGGTCTCCTGATAGGCAATGGTTGTCGCTTCCTGAGCAGAATTAATTGTAGTGTTGACAATTTTGGGGTAGTGTGTTCGACCAGCTGCATCTACTATAAAGTTTAGTACTACCATTCCTTCGATGCCCGCATCACGCGCCTGTTGAGGATATTTGATATTGCTGTAAATAAACATTAGCAATTCCTTGTCTGAGCAATCTTTACGTTCATCTTCTAGTCGATCTTCACAACCCGCAAACATGGGCATTTTATCTACTTTTTTGTAAACAACACTATTATCAAATTCTGCATCTGATACATCAAATGCGCGATCAAAAATAGATTGTAAGTCCGCAGTGTGATTGGGATGTATTTCTTTCATCCGTGCCAAGTCGGCTTCGATTGCTGCGTTAATTTCGCCGTCATTGGCTTCGGCAAGTTGGGTAAATTGTTGCTGAATTTTACCTGCATCATATTCGATGGCTTCTTTTTCACAAGCCGTAAAAAAGGCAACTGCGAAAAATAACGGAATAAAAAGTAAGTATTTTAATTGTTTTTTGCTTGAAGATGGTGTTTTAGTTAACATAACAATGCGTAATTTTATTTGTGAATGAAAATGATTAACAATAGAGTAGGTGGGTAGTGGTTGTAAATGTTGTAGCAAAAACCGTCCATACGCTTTTCGATTAGCTGTTTGCAGTACCGCAGCGTCCGCCAGATATTCGTGGACCGAACGCAGAGAGCGTTTATATAAATATAGCAGCGGACACCACCAGAAAGCGATACGAATGACTTCGAATAGCAAAATATCCCACGAGTGTCGTTGTTGAATATGTGCTTGTTCGTGTTGTAGAATTTGCTGTAATTCTGTTTCGTTATCAATTAAATTCTTGTTTAAAAATAGCCAACGATCAAAGGAAAACGGCGCTGTGATGGTCGATAAATTAATTAACTCGTATTCTGAATAGGTTTCGTGCTCGCCCGTTTTGACAAAAAAGATAATCCGCTTCAAAGCAAGGCTGATCTGTAGGAATGCTAAACATCCACCCGCAAAATACAGCAGCATTAACCAATTGAAATTGTAAAATGTGCTGTTATCGGTATTTGCTACAGCAATATTTTTACCGTCGCCCACTACTATTTCTGGTAATAAAATAGCTTCTGGAATAATGGGAAGTACCGTTCCTATTTCGAATAATGGCAGCAATAAACCCGCTACTAACGTGAGCATTAAATAGGCACGATTCCAATTGAAAAAGGTTTCGTGGCGCAAAAGCGCATAGTAAAACCCGTAGAAAATCGTCCAGCACAGGGAGACTTCTAAAAAATAAGGATAAGGCATTTTTTGTAAGGTTGACGGTTAACGGCGGACGGCAGAGCTGTTAAGTGCTAATTTTAATGTAAAATTTAAAATGTAAAACCGAAAAATGTAAAAGGTACACGTCATGATTCGAACCGCTTTTGTGCGTATATAGTGTACTTTTGAATTTTACATTTAGTCTTTTACATTTTACATTGAAGAACTTAACAGCTCTGCGGCGGACGGTTGACGATTACGCCGAAAGTGAACTACAAACTTCTAACTCAAGACTTCCAACTATTTCTCATCTTCTAATTTTTTTAACAGATCAGCTAACTCTTCTTTATCAATCTTTTCTTCTTTTACTAAAAACGAGACCAGCTGATTGACCGAACCATTGAAGTAGTCTTTGACCAATTGACCTAGCGAGCGTTTACTGTAGTCCTCTTTTTTGATAGTTGGGAAGTACTCGTGAGTACGTCCATACGCTTTATGATCTACAAATCCTTTGGTTTCTAAGATGCGTACAAAAGTGGAAATAGTAGAGTGAGGTGGCAATGGTTCGCCACCACTATGTATATGGTCGCGAATATCGCGAACCGTACAGCGCTCTAGTTTCCAAATGATGCGCATAATATCTTCTTCAGCGGTAGTTAATGATTGCATTTTTTACGGTTGATGGTCAAACGTTTGTGTGATACGATAGTACAAAAGTATAACTATAAAGTTAGTCATGCAACTATTTAACTAAATTTTTAGTTATAAATTTAAATGTTTAGATACTTAAAGTAATACTCACGTCCGTTACAAGTGACTTCGAGTACGTTTATGCCTTTACTAAATTGAAATTGATGGAGCCAGTATTTTTGATTATGATGATGAAATTACCAAACTTGGTGTCCTGTGTATTTATTGAAAACAGTAACTCCAATTTATATAGTGCTGGTCTGGTAGAAAAAAATGGAACTGAGGTTGGCGTAGAGCGGCGGAAAGGAGTGTAAAAGAGGCAGTGGATTGAACGGAAAAATTGTATTTTTTACAATAACTGCGGTTAAATGCAATTTTTTTTAGGTGAAATAGGGTCGTTTTTCTTGAAATAAAGAAAGTTAAAATACAGTAAGGAGTAGAAAAAATAGATTTAAGTATTTGATGTTCAGTATTTTATGTTTGATTGATTTATGGAAGATTAGAAAAGTAATTCCAATTAATGTACTTAAAATAATTATAATGAATCCCCATCTTTGTATTGTCAAAAGAGATAAGACATCTCGAAAAGGGCAACCCACACACTATTTTTATTTGCACCTATAATTTTACGACACGATTTTACTATCAACAATTTATAATCCAAGAATATTTAAAAGCAATTTTACAATCAAACGTATTTACACACATTTCAAGGTTTAAAATATTTTATTCAATCATCTCTTTTTTACCACAAGTTTTTTCTCTTTTGACGATATGAATTTTTTAGCATTTCACGACACGATTCATTAGCAAATTATAATCTCACAAAAAAATTACAAAGCATTACCAGCAATGGTAGTGCTTTTTTTGATCTAGAAACTCACCTTTTTATTTCATCTTCGTCGCAAAGCTCAATTTCGGCGTTTCTTAGAAACTAAATAAGCTCAGTAACTTCTTGCCTTTTCCTTTTGCTTTATTTCTTAGCTGAATATTTCGCGCTAGTTTCTCTGCCTCTTTCTTGATCGTTACTTTGGTGATGTCGTGTAAGCGTGGGATATTTCCCAAAAGCGGCACCTCAGTCATTCTTAAAATCATTTCTTCTGACTTAGGAGTTGGTTTTCCATTAAATATGATACCAGCAATGGGAATTTTTCGACTCTTCAATGCCTCGATACTTAGCAGTGTGTGATTAACGCTACCCGTGTAATTCATTGAAACGAGGATGACAGGTATGGCAAATGCTTGAATCAAGTCAATCACGCATTCTTTCTTGTTCAGGGGAACCAATAGCCCACCTGTACCTTCGATAATTAGATTATTTTTCGTCTTAGGAAGTTTGAAATCTTTGACTCTGATTTTAACATCGTCAATTTTGGCAGCGGCGAAAGGAGAGATGGATTTAGTTAATTTAAATGCTTCTGGGTGGATGACTGTTTGATTATTACTCACGTAGGCACGAATTCGATCCGAGTCGGTATGATGTAAATGACCAGATTGAATTGGTTTCCAAAAATCGGCTTCCAATGCTTCTGCTATAATCGCAGCGGCGATGGTTTTCCCGATTTCAGTACTGATACCCGTTACAAAGAAAGTTTTTTGCATAAGTTATGGCAACTATTTTAAAATAGTACGCTACTCAAAGTTGTAATAAAAATGGTTACTGAGGTAAGTAGGTTGACAGATTTAAGACTTTAGACGCTGGACATTAGATAATTGACAGTCAATTCTTTATCTAACTTCTAAAGTCTATCTACTTAGATAATCAAAATTACGAACCAGTGGCAGACCAACGGAGTAAGTATGTGTTGGTGATGAACAACTTGTATGGTTTTAATTGGTTGATTATCAATTGTTTAAATAATTAAGAATCAAGTTTTATTGGTATGGAAAATACACTTTAAAACAATTGACAGATTATTAAATAAACGAGTCAGTGATAAGTTGCACAAATTTAAATAAATGTTGTGTTTACACAAATTTAACATCCTGTATAATTGCGAGGCGTACAAATTTTAGTGCGAAAGCTGGCAAGACATTTGTAAATATGATATTGATTAAGTTTAGATAAGTAGTTGAATAATTTAAAGGGTTTCGAAGTATATACTTTGAAACCCTTTTTTTAGTTTACGAGACGAAGCCATTTTTCTTTCCGATCATTCCCACCTATCTTTGTACGTTACTTAAAAAATCGCAACGATTTACTTACTATTTCGTTTGAGTTAGTAGATTTTCTAACTAGTAATTTATAATTATCAACTCCTAGAATGGCTTTTCCACTAAAAAATCTTGAATTACACGTTGACGACTACCGCCTACCGGTAGGAGAAAAGTGGTATGAGGAAGGAAAGGTTAAAAGTCTTTACGAAGCAGATAAAAATTTATGGGTTGCAGAGGTGAGTGGTTACGAAGTAGAAGTGCAAATTAGCCCTTCAAAAGTAATCGGCACTACTTGTGAATGCCCTACCTATCGAACAGCGGGCGAATGCGAACATATTATTGCTACGATGCTCGCTGTGCGAAAAGCCGTCGAGGAAAAAAAGCAAAAACGTACCACCAAACGCAAAACCAAAATCAATCCCAGTAAATTTACTACCGCTGTACTTTTGCAGCAAGTAAATTCAGATGATTTGGGCGCATTTGTACGCGAATATGCCCGTACCAATCGCGCGTTTGCTATTGCACTAAAGGCTCGTTTTGCCTCAGATGTTGCGCTCACCGATAATAAGGAGAAGTATATTCAATTGCTGGAAACAACGCTTAGTGCTGCGCGTAAACGCAATCGCATGATTAGCCATCGAGGCGTTAATAATGTGCTGAAGGTATTGGATGAATTGCTGGTGCAGAGTGAAGACGCGATGGCACAAAATTATTATACGGATGCGTTGATGATTGCGCAAGCCATTATTGAAAAAATTAGCCCGATTCTAAATAAAGCGGAAAGCAATGCCTCTGCTTTGAGTGAACGAGTTGATACCGCTTTTAATTTAGTCGATCAAGTTATTGCTTCGCAACCTGCCCCTTCTTTATTGCAAGAGATTTGGGAATATACTTTACAAGAATGCGGGCGATTGCCCTATTGGATCGCGGGTGTAGCGGACCGTTTCTTTAAAACCTTGCTTCAGCAAGCAACAGAAACGGAACAACAAACAGCTTTGATCGATAAGTTGGATAATCTATTGGATAACCTTACCAAATTTGGGGATTATCGCACGACGTTGATTTTAACGAAGCTGTCTGTCTATGAAAAAGCAGAAAAAACTAAGGAAGCACAGCAACTGATAGTTGATAATTTAAGCGAGCCAGATATTTTAGAATTTGCGGTACAGCAGGCACTAAATAAAGAGAATTATCCTCGTGCAAAATACCTTGCGGAAGAAGGTATGCGGTTATTTTCTAAACTGAATGTCCGCCATTTTTTGGAAGACGCTTTGTTGCAAGTTGCTGATTATCAAAAAGATACAGAAAAAGTGGTTCACTATGCGCGTCAGCGATTTCTGGTCAGTTTAAATTTAGAATATTACAAAAAACTTAAAGAATACTATACGGGCGATTGGCAAACTTACCGCAACGAATTGCTAACTTCTCTGCAGCGGATGCCATATTCTATTCGCAAACGAGATGCGATAGCTAACGTTTACGCGTTGGAGGAAGATTATGCAACTTTGTTGGAATATATTGTCTCTATTCGCTCTTTAGATTTGTTGAAAACCTACGATCAGCAGCTTATTCCTACCCGTAAGAAAGAGGTATATCAGCATTACGAAGATTTTTTAAAATCATTTTTGCGGCATCATCTCGGTCGGCAAACTTCCCAAAAAGTGCGCAAAACAATTCAACATTTGTACGAAATTGGTGCGCGGGATTTAGCAGATCGATTAGTCGATCAATTCAGATTGATGTATCGCGAGCGGCATACCTTAATAGATGAACTGATCATGTTTTAGCCAAAAAGTCGTTGCCAAAAGCTTTTAGTGGTTTTTTCTTTCGGATTCGCGCCCTTTTTATATTGATTCACTTTCTTTTTAGTCGATTGCTCAGGCTTTTGTGGCTCATAATTATAATGTAATTCACCTTTAGCATTCATCCCAATCGGTGCGGCAGTTTGTGCAAGCCATTCCTCTGTTTGTAAAGCAGCAACAGGTTGATAAGTATGTTCAATAAAAATCTGCCGACTCGTCTCTAGTAACTTATCTTCGAATGGAATTTGCTCCGTAGTAAATATCTCAACTGCGGCGACGGGTAAATGTAAAAGAAGAATCTGTGTACGCTGGTTAACTACCATAATATCTAGCACCTTAAAATAGGCTTCCTTTTCAATCCAAAATTTATTTTTCTCTGAATCTTTAGCATGGGCAGAGGCGATGACGTAGCGGGTGTTGGTAGTTAATCCACCAAATTGGTCACTTAGCAGAAGGGATTCAGGGTGTTGGAACACACGACTGACTCGATATTGCTGTATTTCATGTTCTGATAGGTTAGTATCTCGGTAATAAAAGGCTATACCTGATAAGGCATTATTGACAATTTGTTCTGCGGAAGTCATCATGAATAATTAACAATTGATACTTAGACGAGTTTCACTAAGCTTTAGAAAATCGGTTATAACAATGGCAGTCTGAGAACATTTTAACAAAGTAAAAAGGAAAATCTTAATTTTTTCTTAAAACAAGTTTTTCAGTCGCATCGTTTTTTCTATATTTGTGATTGCTAACATTTCGATTTTGCATTCCTTGTTTCAATGATTATTATTTCCTATACAAGGTAATAAATTCTTACCTACACACACTGATACCTAAGAGACAGCGATTCCTAAATTAAGACTTACTCCAACATTACGAACAATACTAATTGAGAAAATTGATATGATGCCCCCATCATGTCGGCTTACACTTGAATTAGCTTACCATATCGGGGTATTTGTGTCTTTCTCCAATTACTATTTTAGAAATAACATCCGTGATTTGATTACGGATTATATGTATTTTATGATTATTTTTATAAATTGAAATATTTATCTTATTGATTAGTAACAATTTGTAAAAATAACGTACATGATCTAGGAATTCCTTTTTTGGCATTTCCTATCAGAGAAACGGTATTTACTATTACCACATTTTATTTGTTCATTTTTTATAACAATTATCATTTATGCAAATTTTTTACCGTCTATTTCGCAACAGCCAGACCCAGATCAGGCAGCGCGTCAATTGGCGTTACTGGCTGATTGGTTGTTTGCTGTGGGCAGCTTTGCTACCTAATGCACAGGGCGAAGGGTCGCGTGATTTCACTGGTTATGGTGGTGTTCGACTTTTTTATAGCGCCGATGTTCATCAGCAATTGAAGGTGTATGCTAATGAGGGAGAATTTATTAATTTCGGTACAAGTCACCTGGGGACGACAAATCCCATTGATGACCGTTTTAAAGGACTTATTTATGTATATCGTCCTGATGGCTCGCTTTTTCAAGTGTATGATGGTGGCAACTCAAACAATCCAGTTGGACGCATTCAAAACAATACACAGGAGAGTGGTGGACCGACAGGAGGAGGAAGTACTAATGGAACTGGGTATGAACCTCTAGTAGCTAGTGTTGGTTCGGGAGAATCAGGTATTTGGACATTTGTGTTCAAATTCGAAGCACCAGCTATGGATCAACCTTTCTTTCCTGCGCTTGACAATGGAGCAGCTTGGAATACTAATAATCAAGCGAATAACCGACGTGCGATCTTAGCATGGGATATTACGGTTTCGCAAAATGCAGCAGCAAATGCAGGTGGTAATCAACTAACAGGTCGGGTATATTCAAACGAATATGTATCCGTGACAGGTAATTTTGGTCCTCAAACCTCACCTACCTTTTACGTTTTAACACGTGATGGTTTCCAATATCAAATTGATTTCGATCGAGCAGATCCTTTTGAATTTCCAGTATTTTCTAATTCAGTTGGATTGATTGATGGCAATTTAAATCCATTAAATAGTTCGAGAATCGAACCCGATGTTAATCGAGTGTCTTCTTTAGATAATTTGGTAGCTGATCAGATTTATTTATATGATCCACAAGAAAGAGATGTCGGAGCGATTATTACGAATAAGATATTTTTTAGCCGTCCTGATCCTAATATGCCTAATACGGCGACTTTGGTTAACGTTCGCGAAACGAGCCCTGGTATTTTAATGGCAGGAGCTCCATTTGAGACTTGGCTTTTCAATGCGCCCGGTGTAGATCCTGGCTCCATTGCCGATCTGGAGTTTATTGGCGCATCTGAACTTTGTACAGATAATACTACACAGGTAAATGCAGGTGGTGCTTTCGTTTTTAACAGTAACCGTGCTGGTGCTGCCGTCCTTCAGTTGGATACCAATAATGATGGCGATTTTGATGATGAGGTAGATGTAGAAATTCGTGATTTCATTGAAGCAGGTCGGGATACGCTATTTTGGGATGGTACCGATGGCGCAGGAAATTTGCTAACTGCTGTAACGGGTAACTTAAACTTCACCGTTGAAATTGATTTGCAACGTGCAGAAATTCACATCATGATTGATGACGTTGAAAACATTGAAGGCGGAATTGCTTTCGATTTATTAAACGGTCCAGCTGCGGTTGATGCAGATTTGTTTTTCTATGATCACCGCCCTGCACCTCGCATGAATCGCATTCAAAATAGTGCTTTTTTCAACGTTGATTTGGTGAGTGGACTTGATGGAGATGGTAATTTAGTACCTACCGATCAGTCACATAATTATGCTGATACAGATGTTGATGCACTTCAATTTGAAAGAGGATTTGGTGATTCTTTATTACTAGACTATTTCAACTTTATCGCACTTGCGCAACCGTTTAGTGAATCGTTGACGATTGAAATCGTTGAAAACTGTGGCACACCACCTGATGATTTTGACGAAGACGGCGTTCCTGATGTAGTAGATATTGATGACGATAACGACGGTATTCTTGATCGCTTAGAATTCTGTAACCCTGATGGTGGATTCGCTTGCCTACCCGGTGGCGTTGATCCAAGTGGTGATGAAGATAATGACGGCATACAAAACTTTGAAGACGCGGATGATGTAGCTATCGGCAATGCTTGTATGGATGTAAATGCCGATGGTGTTTGTGATAATTTACCTGCTGTCTATGATACAGATGGTGACGGTGTTCCTGACCACCGCGACGTAGATTCTGATAACGATGGTATCACTGATCTATGCGAATCGGGTAGCGAACAAACAGACGTGAACGGCGATGGCGTAATTGATGGACCAAATTCCGATTTTGGTGATAATGGATTTTACGTAGGTATCGAAACAGATGATACACCTACAGCTAATCCTACTTACAACCGCATTGATAAAGACGGCGACGGCGTTCCCGATCACGATGATTTAGATACCGATAATGATGGTATTTATGATTTGGGTGAAGCTGCTTATTTCGATTTAGATGCTAATAACGATGGTCGCTTAGATTATGAATCGGTTAATCGTTGGGGATTAGCAAATGTCATTGATCCTGATGTAACGGGCAATCCAGTGATGAAGCCTATCGACTTCGATAACGATGGCGTAGAAGATTTCCGTGACTTGGATTCAGATAACGATGGTATCAATGATGTAACGGAACATGTTTTAATTCTAATTCAAGATCCTGATGGCGATGGAATGATTCGCGAAGGAATGCCTGAAGTAGATGAAAACGGAGTAGCAATTATTGATAGCCTAGCGGGCATTATCTTAGTCATTAGTAGCGACCCGATTGATTTTGATAATGATGGAATTCCTGATTTCCATGATTTAGATACGGATAGTGATAATATTTTGGATGCTGTAGAAGGCTTTAGTGGCGACTTCGACCCTGACTTTGATGGCATCTTAGGTGAAGGAACACCAACGGTCAACGAAGATGGTCAAGTGACTAGTTCTGGCACAACTTCTACTTCTGACCCGAATAATCAAGATGGTGATGAACTCGCTGATTTCCGCGACCGCGACTCAGATGATGACGGCATCGCTGATATCAATGAATGTGTGGGTACGGCACTTTGTAATGATGTAGATGACGACGGAACAGACGATTATCGCGAGCCGAATTGTACGGCGGATAATACACCCGCTATCACTGTAGTGCAAAATGAAATGGATGTGTTCTGTTCAGATTCGACGCAATTGACTTATACGATTACGAATTCAGGTTTTAATGCTGGCATCGTTACCTATACGGCAACCTTGCCCAATAATACTCAAATTACAGACACCTTAGTTAATAATACCGCTATTCTAACGGTTGCTAACCTTGATATGGTAGGAGGAGAGACCATGCAGGTTATCTTAACTGCTACTGAAAATGGTTGTACTACGGATCCCTTAGATGTGCTGATTGACTGTGAAGATTTTGTTTGTACTCCTGAAAATTCACCGACTGTGTTTGTCTCTACTAACACAAATGGTACAGTTTGTCCAGGTGATGATGTAGTTTATACCATTCAGAGTACAGGCTTCCAAGAAGGCGAGCCAGATTTCTTCGTTACCTTCCCTGATGGTCAGGAAGCAACGGGAACGCTTGATGGTCGCGAATCGGTTATTACGATCACTGCAACAGATACTACCTTTACGGGTGACGGAATGTTCTATTTAGTAGGTACAAATGGCTGTACTTCTGATACGGCACTGGTTAATATTTTTGTAGCTAAAGTAAATGCAGTAAATGACGGCTTCTTGGCTACTTCAGGCGTCCCATTATTGGGTGCTGATATTTTACAAAATGATGATTCCCGTGACGTAGATGTTACTTTGGTGGACTTACCTAATAATGGTACAGCGTCTATCGACGAAAACGGTAATTTAAACTATACTTCGGTTGAAGGCTATGTCGGTCAAGACACTTTGACTTACAGTATTTGTAATATGACTTGTACGACTATCTGTGATACCGCTCAAGTTATTATTGAGGTGGTACCTGTAGATTGTGACGAAACCAACACACCAGTGTTGACAGTAGAAAACACGATTGCTGGACCTAATTGTCCTGATAATACAGTTGATTTTACTTACAGTATCGCCAATTTTGTAGATGGTACCATACTAAGCCTTACCAACCCTGCTGGTGAGCTTTCAAATCCTGATTTGGATGGAATGTTTACTACAGAAATTGGCATGGGTGGAACATATACTTTCATTGCTACTAACCCTAATGGTTGTGCAGATACTGTAATGGTAGCTATCACTGCAATTGAAACTGTTACTGCCAACGATGACAGTTACAGTATTACTAATGGTGAAACATTAACAGGCGTCAACGTCTTTGATAACGATACTAATAATGGTGGAACATTCACGATCGTTTCTGATTTTGAAAACGGAACAGGTGCAATCGATACAGATGGTAATCTGACATACACACCAAATGATGGTTTTGTAGGTATGGATACCTTGACTTATGAAATCTGCGACGTTGAATGTACAGCGGCATGTGATCGAGCAACAGTTATCGTAACGGTAGATGGTTGTGATGAAACGACAACGCCTGTATTAACGGCAATGAGTTCTAGCACAGATCCTATCTGTCCTGGCGATGCATTTACTTTGACATGGAGTACGACCAATGTTATAGATGGTACGACAGCTATTTTAAGTGGAGTTGGCTCCATTCCATTAGATGGCTCGCTTACCTTAACCTTATCAAATGTAAGTAATTATACTTTCATTGCCACTAACCCGAATGGTTGTGCGGATACCGTTACGGTAACGCTTACTGTAATTGAGACGGCTATTGCTAATGACGATAATTATACCATTAACACGGGTGAAACCTTGACCGATGTTAATATTTTTGATAACGATACTAATAATGGTGGAACGTTCACTATCGTTTCTGATTTTGAAAACGGTACTGGTTCAATTGATGCAGAAGGTAATTTGACATACATGCCAAACGATGGTTTTGTAGGCATGGATACTTTGACTTACGAAATTTGTGATGTAGAATGTACAGAATCATGTGACCAAGCAATGGTTATTGTAACTGTTGATGGTTGTGACGAAACGACAACGCCAGATTTGACTATCACCTTTGTTCCAGACGTGACCGATCCTAACGCTCCAGTTTGTCCAGGCACGGAAGTAGATTATACTTTCGCTAATACAGGTGGCGGAGAAGATATCGTGATAACGGGTACTTTACCTGATGGAACTACCTTCGAAGGCACACTAGCAGATGTAGGTAGTTATATCGTAACTTCTACAGGAACAGCTACTTTTATTGCTACGGCAGGAGAATGTGCGGACACGGTTACAGTCACTTTCAATGTAATCGAAACGGCAGTAGCTAACGATGATAGTTATACCATCAGCATAGGTGAAACCTTAACGGGA
>JBGCES010000432.1:0-3619 GCA_045106545.1 Saprospiraceae bacterium | reverse complement strand
GATGATTATCAACCAATTTACAAACGATTATTTTTTATTAATTAACAAATTTTAATTCACCAAAACGAGAAGGTTGATTATTCTAGCGGGTAACCGTCCACTCCCGAAATCCTTCGGGACAAGCTGTCTACCGTCAGCCGTCCACCGTTTTACTTACACACAATCTAATGAACAAATTTACCTCCTTGTTCGGATTGGTGTTTATTCTATTGGCAAATTTTACGTTTGCACAAAACACCGATTTAGAACTAACTGCTACCCTTACGAGCACTTCTCCAAAAATTTACGACACTTATTCCATTGATTTAGTACTGACTAACAAAAGCGATGTCGCTGCGACCGATATTGTGGTCAATGTTCCGCTACCAGAAGGAACGGTCTTTCAAGGTGGCAATGAATTTACGGCAACCACAGGCATATTTTTCCCCTCTTTTCTACCCGAAATTAATAATGCTTGGTCGCTAGTCGAATTGGCAGCAGGCGAATCCGCTACGCTCTCACTCAACTATTTTTTACTGACTTCCGATCCTATTTATCACTTCGCTGAAGTGACGGCATTGAATGAAACAGATGAAGATAGTACACCCGATAATGGGAATTCTCCACTGGTACAAGAAGATGATGAAACAGTCATTGAGTTGCCGTTGCCACAAAATGTTAATTGTGCTATTGAGCTGACTGTCAATAGTTTAGACTGTAGTGATGCAGGGACTTCTGATCTGCGAGAAGACGATGTTTTTACCTATACAATCAGCGCAACTGGGGAAGATACAGGCAGTGGATTTACGCTAGTTGCAGCAGGAGAAACCGTTGGAGTTTATGAATACGATACTGAAATTACGCTTGCTGGTGGATTGATTAGTGAGGCTGATTCTATCGAATTACAGATTATTGATAATAGCAATCGCAATTGTACTGCCACTGCATTAGTGCTGCCTCCGCGCCCTTGCTCGGCGGATGCACCAGCAGAAGGCGTTGATTTGGAGTTGATGATCGAAGCGACTAATCCTGAGGTATTGGTATTTCAATCCAGTATCTTTTTGTTGACTTTAAATAATGTTGGCACAGATACCGCCAAAGGTGTAAACGTCCGTTTTCCAATGGATTTAGAAAATGATATTGTTTTTGTAGATGCCGAATTCCCCGTGGTATCACAAGGTAATTACAATCCTTTTGGTGATGATATTTGGTATGTAGGTACCATTCCACCGGGCGGTACAGCGACCGTTTCGGCAGATTTATACTTTCTAACTAAGCCGTTTTTATACGCGGAAGTTGTCAATTTGGACAGTGATGATATTGATTCCCGAGTGGCAAATGGAAATGGAATATCCGTTAATGAAGATGATGAAGTTGTATTTGGTGACCAAATTGGCGCAAACTGTAACATCATCGTGACTGTGACGGATAAAATTTGCTATGATATGGGAACGACTACACCTATGGATGATTTATTCATTTTTAGTTTTACCGCTTATGGCGAAAATTCAAGTGATACCTACCGTGTGATTGAACCCGAAGGATTTCCGTTTGAGATTGCTTATGGCTCTGAAGGGCAGTCATTAGGTACGCGCCTAATTGCGGATGGTGCAATAACCTTAACTGTGCAGGATCGTGCCAATGAAACCTGTAAAACTACGGTAGAAATTCAGCCTCCCGCGCCTTGCTCGGCAGAGAACATTGACTTCTTATCGACAACAAATAGTGGTCTTGAAAATGGCGAAGCGCGACTTTTTCCAACGCAAGTAAGTGAACGATTAACGGTAGAAATTAATACGATTAGTTCAGATTTGACCATGCAAATTTTTAATGTGCAAGGGCAGTTGGTTAAGAGTAGAAACTGGCAAACGACAGATGGTTTTAATCAACAGGAAATCAATGTAAATGAACTGCCTGCGGGGAGTTATTTTGTACAATTGAATAGTGTAGATGGGCAACAGACATTGCGGTTTGTGAAGTGATTGATTAGATAGGTGAGAAGAGTTCAAAAAAGCGGAGAGGGAGCAGAAAGCTCCGTCCCAGCCACGCATAGTTCGGGTAGAGTTTCCTACTCTGCCCGAGCTTTTTTAACGCTTAATAAAAACCGCAACCTTTCGCTTTCCCACCTTGCTATTACCTTGCAAAAAATACATGCCTGCGGGTAAATGCGTTACATTAATCCGCTCCTCTTTCCCTGAGGCAAACTCACCAGTTAATACGACTTGTCCTTGGGTATTGAAAATTTGAAAAAGGGTAGAGGGTACTTTTGATACATTATTAAATTCCAAATGAATAAAATCGGAAGTAATATTCGGAACGACAGTAAAAGAAAGAGCAGATTGAAATGCTATTGAAATCGTTTGTTGATTGATAATTGCACCATCAGTAGAAAAAATCGTTATTCGGTAGTAATTCCAGCCTTCGATAGGAGACTTATCTTCATAATAAATATGTCGTTGATTTTCAGTTGGATAACTTATAAGTAGATTTGTCCATTCATCATTCATCAATTTTTCTAATTGAAAAGAAGTGGTAAAATCTTGTTGTTGCGCTCTCCATTGTAGCCGATTTTGTTCTCCTACTTGCTCACCACTAAAGTCCATCGCCACATTAGATAAAGAGGTCGTCATACATTCATTATCGCGAATCCATTCCGTCGTTGCCAGCCATTTGGGCGCAGTCAAGGTATCTTGTTCGATGTTTTCTAAAAGCCCCCACGCCCCAAACATACTCGCTTCGCCCATACTGGTGAAGGTCATAAACGTACCTGCGCCACTTGCCGCCCACCAATCATAAAAATCAGTGTAAATATCGCCCATTCGCGTATCGCGATTGGCAGCAATCAGAACGGACGTAGCATTGTCTTCGGGCGTTCCCGCAAAATTAGCGAGATGCTGCCCGCCTTCGTAGGCTACAAATTGCAAATTACTCGCTTGATACTTTGCACTATTCAATAAATCAATGGTCTGTAATGTCCAATATGGACCGCTATCATAATTGTACATATTCAATTCTAAATCGTCGAATAATTCGGTGGTCGTCATGGCATTTAAAGCATCTCGGTCGTATTCGCCACCGAAATAGGTTGCGCCTGCGACTACATCTCCAATTTGGTGCAGCGGCGTTCCGTTATGTACGTAATCGAGTGTAATCGGCGTAGCTAAATCGGGCCCTGTTTGAATCGGAATGACTTTGATTAATCGCGAATCACTACCAAAAACGCTAGAAAAAATGTCAAATAATAATTATTGATTTCTGCGAGTAAACTATCTGCTTTTAAATTGGTGGCAAAATGTTGCGATTGTAAGATATAAAAGTAAGTAGAATCGGCTTTTAACTCACTTTGTAAGCCTTTTTCGTATTGAGCTATGTACTGTTTCAACTGCGCAAGACTATCGCTTTTCGTTTGCCCAATAATGGAAGAGGGTAGCGAGCAACCAACTACCAAAAGGAAAGCAATGTTGAACCAATTAGGAATAGATAATTTGTATTTCACCTTGTTGAGTTAGTAGAAAATGTAAAGGTAAAAATACAAGATTTTGGGAGAAATCAATTTGATAAAAAATAACCCCTTAATGCTACGGTACAAGCTTTATGAACTTTACAGCGCGTAGCGATGAACTCCTTGGTAGTAACAAAT
>JBGCES010000431.1:0-3657 GCA_045106545.1 Saprospiraceae bacterium | reverse complement strand
CTAAATCATCAATCCGCAATCCAATTTCATTGAAATTATGTGGGCGAGTTGCTTCTGCATCTTGCACATTTCCAAAAGATTGGTAACGCACGGCATTGTTTTGCATCACGGCTAAATAAATGTCAGGCCCACCTGTAAAGTCCCAACTGCTGGTTCCATTGAGCGCAGGAAATTCAGTGATGGTTACATTAATAATGCGCAAACCAATGATTTCTTTTTGACAAGAAGTGAAAATTAAGATTGTTGCTAATAGACAGCAACGGGTAAGGAGTGTGAGTACACGCATGATAGAAAAGGTTTTTGGTCAATTAAAAAATTAGAAAAATGTCAGTAACAGGTAGGAAATAAACTGATAGTGGAGTGGTGTGCTAAATTGGAATACAAAATTATAAAAATATCAGTATGTGACTAACATCTAACTCAATAAATCAAAAAAATCATAGTAGAGACGTTTGAAAAAACGTCTTTTCGCCATACCATTTTAATATACTATAGATTTTATTAAAGAAATAATTGGCTTGTTAAATACCTGATTATCAAAGATTTAATTGCTTTGGTGTGCTTTTTCTACAAAAAAAATAAAAAAACTTTTTTCCCACAGGGTCACCTTTTTCTATTGCTGCAATTAAAGGGAAATTAAAACATAGAATATTTCAAAACATTAAAAAAACAACAATCATGAAAAATTTAATTGCAGCATTCTTATTCTTGTCTTTATTCGTAACCACTGCCTTCGCTGGCAACGCACCCGTTAACGGTCGCAATGCAAACACCGTAGAATTTGCAAGTAATGGACAAACGATTGGCGCATTCATTCAGACCGCAGCGAAAGAATGGAAAGAAGATAAATTCAGCGGCAACGATTTTAATTTCACGGAAGTGATGCGCGACGAATGGTCCGTATATTTACGGGACGCTTCTCGCGGTGTAAATATCCAACTGGACTTGCACACCAAGAAAGTAATGTATAGCGACGACCAGGGAAATGCCTTCCCATTATACACAGTGACGCGTGCTTTAAATAAAGTCAATGGCTACCTAACTTGCAATGTAACTTTCAGCGCAATGGCGGGCGGTAAGAAACTAGGAACTTTTGCCCAAGTAGGAGCGAAGCAATGGAAAGAAATTGCTGCTGACCCCAAAGGCAATGATTTTAATTTTACGGAAGTAGCTCGCGACCAATGGTCAGTTTACTTACGAGATGCGTCACGCGGCGTGAATATTCAATTGGATTTGCACACTCGTAAAGTAATGTACAATGTAGATGGCGGAAGTAGAGTGCCACTTTATAAAGTAATGAATGCGCGTTAATTTTAGGAGTCGGCATACATACTGACCCCTGACGCCTGTCACCTGACCCCTAAAAAAAAACTGAGTTTTAAAAAGACAGTATTCGTTACGGATGCTGTCTTTTTTGTGGTTGTAACCAGAAGTTGTTAAAAAAATCATCATTAATCATTCCTAATTCATCATTCCTCCCTTACTTTTGCGCCTATGTCAGATCAAAAATCAACGAAACAAATTCTTGCTAAACTGCAAATTGAGGCACTCAATCCGATGCAGGAATCAGCGCAAACGGCGATTAGTACCAACGATGAAGTGGTTTTGCTTTCTCCTACGGGAACGGGTAAGACCTTGGCTTTTTTATTACCGATTGTCGCTGCTTTGGATGCAGAATTGGCAAAAGTGCAAGCCGTGATCATTGCGCCTTCGCGGGAATTGGCGATTCAAATCGAACAGGTAGCGCGGGAGATGGGCGCGGGATTTAAAATTGATTTGGTCTATGGTGGTCGCCCTTTTTCTAAAGATCGAATGCGGTTGCAACATCCACCTGCGATTTTGATTGGTACACCCGGTCGGATATCTGATCACTTGCGGCGGCAAACATTTGATGCGAATCATGCCCGTTATTTGGTGCTGGATGAATTTGATAAATCGCTAGAAATTGGTTTTAGTGATGAGATGAAAGATATTTTACGTGGCTTACCGCGTATTGAAAAAAAGATATTGACCTCGGCGACGGAAGGCGTTGAAATTCCTGATTTTGTGCGCTTGCGCGAACCAGCATACGTTGATTTTCTTGCTGATGGTGTACAGAAGTTACAAATTAAAACCATCACTTCGCCAGAAAAAGATAAGTTAGAAACGCTCAGTCAAGCTTTGCAACAGCTTGGTAATCAACCCGGTATCGTTTTTCTTAATTTCAAAGATAGCATTCAACGTGTCAGCGAATATTTAGAGGAGGTTGGTATCCCACATGGTTGCTTTTACGGCGGAATGGAGCAAATTGATCGCGAACGTGCACTGATCAAGTTTCGTAACGGCACGCACCAATTACTACTTGCTACCGACCTTGCTGCTCGCGGAATTGATGTGCCCGACATTGGTTTTATTATCCACTATCACTTACCACAACAAGCAGAAGCCTTTACGCATCGTAATGGTCGCACCGCGCGAATGCAGCGCGAAGGAACGGCTTATGTTTTAAAATGGGAACAAGAGGAATTGCCCGATTTTATCGAAGCGGATGGCGATTGGAGCTGGAGCACAGGTTTGCAATCTATGGACGATAATTCCACACCTGTCAGAGGGCAGGCGAAGGCGCGAGCGAGTAAGTGGACAACCCTTTTCATCTCTGGCGGTCGCCAAGACAAAGTTTCCAAAGGGGACATCGCGGGTCTATTTTTCAAACAAGGTGAGTTGAAGCACGGTGAACTTGGCGTGATTGAACTCAAGCAAGATTGTGCTTTTGTGGCAGTGCCGCGTACGCGCGCAAAGAAACTGATCGCAAAATTAAATAATAGTCGTATCAAGAAGCGCAAGGTGCGGATTTATGAAGTTTAAAAAATGGCTCAACCTAGAAAAATAGCAATCTGCGGCGCAGGAGTAGCGGGTATCGCTACGGCTTATTATTTAATGGAGCTGCTGCCAAATGCGGAAATTATGCTGATTGATAAGCAGCAACCCTTATTTTTTACTTCCAGTAAATCGGGCGAAAATTTCCGTGATTATTGGCCGCATGCGGCGATGGAAGCCTTGAGTAGTCATAGCATTGACTTGATGCAAGGATTACAAGAACAATACGGAACGGATGCGTTTCGGATGGAATTTTCGGGCTATCATTTCGTTAGTCATTATGCTGATAAACCCATATTCGCAGACGATGATGCGCCCGAATTTCAGCAGCGGAATACAGTTAAAACGAACGCCAAACAGATTCATCGCCAACATCCTTACTTAGCTACGGACATCCAAAAATCTGTTTTTATTCAAAAAGCAGGTAATGTCGATTCGATTACGATGGCGAGTCTGCTATTAAAAGAAGCGAGAGCTAAAGGCATAAAATTAGTAGCAGGAGAAATTATTGGAATTGAACGAAAACAAGGTGATTTTAAAATAAATTTAAATCAAAAACGTACGATTCAAACGGATCAAATTGTCCTCGCTGCTGGACCATTTCTTAATCATCTGGCGCAGATGCTTGATTTTGAATTTCCGATCTGGAATACTTTACAACGCAAATTTCTAATTCCCGATCCAAAGCAGATTATTCCCGCTGATATGCCTTTTACCATCTATGCGGATGGGCAATATTTGGATTGGACGGCAGAGGAAAAAGCCTTTTTCGCAGCCGATGAAGAGTTGAATTGGCTTACC
>JBGCES010000430.1:0-2601 GCA_045106545.1 Saprospiraceae bacterium | reverse complement strand
TATAACTGAGACCAAATATATGCTACTATTATTATATTTCTTGTTATTTCAATTAATAATTTAATCCATTTAATGTAAAAGTAAAAAACCAATATGGTAAGTAAAAAAATAATAAAAAAAGAGGTCTGTCTGCGCACGTTTGCTACGCGAATCAATGTGGATTGCGATTAGCTTTTGTCCTTCAACGCCTTGTTTTTTATGCTTCTCAAATAACTCGTTGATGATATTAGAACGCTGAAAAAGGCGTGGTTTGTGTTGGCGATACATCCGCACATTACCCCATAATACTTCGTCGCGGTCAGATTTTAAATACTTACCATCGCGGATACCGTCGTTGGGATCACGCGTAATCATATAGGCAGTCGCACCATTAGCAACTAATTTTCTACACAAACGCAGCGCGACATCGTAGGAATATTCATCTTCACAAATGCTGCGACCAGCTAGTTTAGTCATCGCTCCAGGATCTGGACCTCCGTGACCACTGACGATATAGAAAACTTGCCCTTTTAATTTATTACTTTCGAGTGGCGTGTAGGCATATTTTTTACCAAAAATCGGGAAATTGCGCTCACCCACTGCGGCATTAGCGAAGTCCGTTTTATTAGAAGTTTTGACCTTTTCGCTTGCCTTAGCTTCTGCTTCTAGTGCTTCTGCCAGTTCTTCCTCTGACATTTTATTTTCGGTAGCTGTTTCTTTTGTTTTTTTGTTGATCCAATCATCATCACAATTCAAAGCGTGGTAAGGCACCCAAAGAATTTTACTTTTCTGGAAGGTCATGCGGCGATTTTCTTCCGCCAACATTCGCTCGTTATATTTTTGAATTTTCACTGCCTCTTGCCAAGAGTTAATACCTACGGTAGTCCGGATACTTTTCCCGTTGTAATCATAGATCAAAACAGGGATCACATATTTTTTACCCGAATGCAAAGGCGCATTGCGTTTTAATTTATTTAATTCATAAAATTTGGCAAAATTGCAGCCGTGTTCATCCAATTCGTAACGGCGTAATAACGAATAGATACCATCTCCACTTTGCGCTGTGACGCGGTGAAATTCAGGTTTTTCTGCCGTTCCGATGAAGGCAGTCGATAAAAATAGGATAAGGAAGAATAAGCGATTCATGGCGATTCGTTCCGGTTTTCTCGTGGCATTATTGACGGTGGACGGTAAAGGGTTGACGACAGACGGTCGCCCTCATTTCATCCAATTCATATAATAAAAATATAGTAGCAGAAATGGTTGATTTGTTGTGCATAACAATTACAAACTACCAACTCAAAGACTACCAACTATTTTGTGTGTATGTTCTAAAACAAATATACGTCCAACGATTGAATATTGGGTAATGATGAGTCGGATAATTGATTTTTGCAGAAGTTAGAGGTTAGAACGGTGCACTTTTAGAAGTTAGACAAACGTATTTTCTAACGTCTAATAGAGAAGCGGTCTAACGTCTAATATCTTTTTTACAATATCCTGTTCTCTGTGGTGGGCGAAAATCACGCAGCTTTACTACTTTTGCAAAATGAACTTAGCTGCACAAGTTTATTTTTTGCTACAAAAAGAATGGCGACTCGAATGGCGACAGAAATACGCCATTAGTGGCATTTTATTGTACGTTTTTTCGACCGTTTTTATTGTCTATACGGCAATTATTCAGGTACAGCCGAACGTATGGAATCCATTGTTTTGGATTATTGTGTTGTTTACATCGGTTAATGCAGTAGTAAAAAGTTTTGTACAAGAAAGTGGGAATCGAGAATTGTATTATTATCAATTGGTTGATCCTGTGGCAATTATTTTAAGTAAAATATTATATAATTCGCTGCTACTATTCGTGTTGAGTTTATTGAGTTGGGCTATATTTTCATTGGTTACTATCAATCCTGTGAAAGACACGGGTTTATTCTTCGCCGCATTACTTTTGGGTGGTATTGGTTTTTCGATTACGCTTACTTTTGTATCGGCAATTTCGGCGAAAGCCAATAACAGCGCGACTTTACTAGCCATTTTGGGGTTTCCATTAGTAATTCCTATTTTACTAACTTTACTTAAAATTTCGGCAAATGCCTTACGCTTAATTCAAGATACGGCAATCGGAACTGATTTATTGATACTAGTGGCGATTGATATTTTATTATTGGGATTAGCAGTAATTATGTTCCCATTTTTGTGGCGAGATTAGAAACGGTGGACGGATGTGCAATCGGCAACTTTTGAACTACTTTACACCACATTTAAACAACTTTTACACTACATTTTATTTATGAAAAATAACTGGTGGAAAATATTGGGCGTGTTGCTAATTATCTACTCCTTCATTGTGGGAATGCTGGTGCCGTTAAAAACTGGAATTGAGACGGCGATGCCCCAAAGTGCGAAAACGGGCGAAACTGTAACGTTGCAAGTGACTGGCTATAATGCGAATTATACTGATCCTGCCGCGGAATTACGGGCGTGGTTGAAAATGGATTCCGTCACGGCGATTCAAGCGCAAGAATTAAAAGCGATAGGTCATAATCAATTGGCAGCTACATTTACGCTTCCTGCCTTCTTGCCGACGAGCCGAAAAGTGCAGGATTTTTCGTTGATTTTGGA
>JBGCES010000043.1:0-12703 GCA_045106545.1 Saprospiraceae bacterium | reverse complement strand
AATATTCAAACTCAACAATGATGCGGACATCTTTGGTAATCAAGCGTTTATTGGTAAACGTAACCTCGGCGCGGTTGTAATCAATAATATAATCTTGTTCTAAACCACGCGTCATCAACACGCCATCGAGGAATACTTTTTCCGTTCCCGCTAAGGCGATAATGAAGCGTTCACCCGCTGCGCCGCGCAATTTGTATGGTCCCTGATTGCCTTCGATGGCAGTGATAATATTGCGCGCAAAGCGACCACGTGATACCGCGACGCTGGCTTTGGTATTGATAAAAGCATTCGGTAGCACCTCGCTACGATTGGAGAGCGTCGCGCCTTGTAAACGTTTATAATAATTTAAAAAATAGCTATTCGGACGGCGCAGTTCGTAGTCGCCCGCCGTGAGTTGGTTATCATCTTTTTTGAGTTGAATAAAGATTTTGTCGAACTCTTGGAGTTGCTGGGTATTGCCTTCGGGTTGGAGCGGAATATTTTCATCCGTAATGGCGGCAACGACTTCGATTCCATCGCCAATATCACCCGCCAATTGCAGATTGAAACTGGAATTAAGAACGAGATTTTGATTATTCCCAAAAGAAATGCCCCGCGCAAACGAACCATTATAGTTTAAACCATCTACGTCAATGGTACGCGGATCTTGGGCGTAAGGATCGTAGGTGATACCGATGATTTGACCACGTTCGTTCATTTTTGCATTGGTACTGTCGAGGTGGGCGTAGGTCGCAGACAAGTTGTAGGGCAACACGCGAAATTTAGCTGTAAATTTTTGACTATCAGCAAATTGCGTTTTTAGATTTTCATTAAAGAAGAGTTCATTGTTGATTAGAATATAGTCGGTCGCTTTTAGATAGGAGGTATCTTGAAGATACCTCCTATCTTCTTTTGCTACCCAAATTTTCAGAGAACTTTCCACCACTGTCAAACTATCCAACTGCTGCCCCACTTCGCTATACGACAAACGCACTTCCCGCCAATTGGACAGACTATCCGTTTGTGACCACAAACTGACCGAAAGCAACAAACCGAATAGTATGGAAAGTAGTTTTGTCATTGAAAATTACGGTAGCGCACACAGACAGGAATGTCTGTGCTCCATATAACGCAAAGATCGTGAAAATAGTCAGCGGAAGTCGGTTCTTTGTCAGAATATGACAGAAAGCAGTTGTCGGTATAAAATTTGTCAAATTCTTGATAGGTTTATAGTGTAAACAACATGACTAAAGTCATATATATTTTTAGTTATAAAATACACTTCAATCTTAGTTTTTGCTTACTTTTGCTTTACAAAGACCCATTCTGCCTTAATTCTAATCCAACTACGAGCCAGTTTCTATTTTGCTGGTTAGTTTTCCTATTCTACACTCGCTTCTTCAGCTACTCGTTAAACAACAAAAAACTGCTTCGCCATCCAGCGTAAGTGATTGATATTAAGCAAATTATAATTCCAAGAATAAAAAAAGACACCGAAATGCTAAGAATTTTACTATTAATATTTTTTATTAATTCAGTCGCTGTGCTTTCTGCGCAAGAATACCGCAGCTTTGATGGTACAGGCAATAATCAAGGGAATCCATTATTTGGAGCTACTCATACTCCCATGAAACAGCGGGTGAGTAATGGCTTTGCAGATGGCATTTCTGCGCCAGCAGGTAGTGATCGTCCTAATCCACGGTTACTTAGTAATCGTATTTTTGGACAAGACGGTTTACGTAATGATCCACTAAATCTAAGTGATTTTTGTTGGGTGTGGGGTCAATTTCTTGACCACGATATCACCTTGACACCTGACGGTCAAGAACCTTTTCTAATTTCAGTACCACGTGGTGATCGCCACTTTGATCCACAATATACAGGACAAGTCATTATTCCAATGATGCGTTCCATGACGATGGAAGAATCAGGCACGGAAGCGGGCAATCCACGCCAGTTTCCTAATGAAATTACGGCTTTTATCGATGGTTCTAATGTTTATGGTTCAGATGAAGAGCGGGCAGATTGGCTACGTAGTTTTGTCGGTGGCAAAATGAAAGTTTCCGCAGGAAATTTATTACCATTTAATACCATTGATGGTGAATACGATAGTCCGATTGATAGTTTAGCACCACATATGGACGATCCGATGCGGGCTGCTCCCATACATTTTGTTGCAGGTGATGCACGCGCTAATGAAAATCCCTTGCTTGCTTCCTTTCATACTTTATTTGTAAGAGAACACAACCGTTTATGTGATGAATTGGCAGCACAATATCCTAATTGGGAAGACGAGCAATTATTTCAGCATGCCCGTAAACTCGTTGGTGGTCAACTACAGGCAATTGTCTTCGAACAGTATTTACCAGCAATGGGAATTGATTTAACGCCCTATCAAGGTTATAAAGCGAACGTAGATCCCGCTATTTTTAATGTATTCGCGGCAGCAGCTTTCCGTTTAGGTCACACCTTACTGAATGGTAATTTGAATCTAATGACTGCGGATGGCGATGATATGCCCGATGGCGATATGACGCTACGCGATGCTTTTTTTAATCCTTTAGCAGTAGTTGAAAAAGGCGGAATTGAGCCATTTATTAAAGGAATGGGTGCACAAATCCAGCAAAGTCTCGATCAGAAAGTTATTGACGATGTGCGTAACTTTTTATTTGGAGCACCTGGTGCAGGTGGTTTAGATTTGGCAGCGATTAATATCAATCGTGGACGCGAACGTGGTTTGCCTGATTTTAATACGATACGCGCAGATTTTGGTTTAGCACCTTATCAGTTTTACGAACAAATCAATGTAAATCCAGAAGTGTATATTGACTTGCAGTACACTTATTTTGATATTAATATTATCGATCCTTGGGTGGGAATGCTAGCCGAGCAACCTATGCCTGGTGCACTATTTGGCGAGACGCTAATGGCGATTATGAAAGAGCAATTTACCAATTTACGCGATGGTGATCGTTTTTATTATGATAACGATCCAGATTTGAGTTTGGTAGAAAAGCAACGGATTAGAATGACGCGCCTAGCAGATGTTATCCGCCGCAATACGGATATTGAGATCATGCAGGAAGATGTTTTTCACGCCATGTCACACGAAGCGATTTGTGCGCCGACACAAGTAAGTGGTAACGTACGCACTCAAACGGGTGATAATTTGGTTGAACTAGAGGTGATTTTGAAAGATAGTTTAGATGCCACTACTTCTACTTTTACCACTGCGGCAGGCACATTTGCCTTCGCGGAAGTACCTAAATGTGAAGAACAATGGATCTATCCAGTTAAGAATGATGATACCATGAATGGGATTAGCACTTTTGACATCATCGTTATTCTAAAAGACATTTTGGGTACACAAAAAATGACGAACCCTTACCAGATTATAGCCGCAGATGTCAATAATTCGGGGTCAATCACTACCGGTGATTTGATTGCATTACGTCGATTGATTCTAGGACAGTGGACAGAACTTCCAGATAATACCTCTTGGCGTTTTGTAGATGCAGATTATGTTTTTCCAGATCCCCTCAATCCATTTTTGGAAGCATTCCCAGAACGGGTGAAGGTAGATAAGATGTACAATCACAACCGCCAAGACTTCATTGCTATTAAAATTGGTGATGTAAATAATAGCGCGATTCCTAATGCGCTCTTTGCGACGGATGACCGTACTTTTACTGACGTGCTAGAATTGACAATTGACGATATGCATTTGGAAAAAGGACAAACTTATACGATTCCAGTTACGGCGGAGCAAGTAACAGATTTGGCAGGTTATCAATTTACATTGAATTACGCTAGTGATTTAATTGAGTTGAATCAGATACAAGGTGGTGCTGATTTTAATCAAACCCACTATAACGTAATGTCTGATGCGGTAACGGTCAGCTGGAACGGTACAGTTGCAAACAATGACTTATTAACGCTCAATTTTACCGCTCTAGCGGAAGATGTAAAGTTAAGTGAGGTATTTGATTTGGATTCGCGCTATGTAGCGGCAGAGGCATACGAAGTAAAAACGGGTGCATTAAATACTTTGGATGTGAATCTAAACTTCAATGGTAATTTGACGAATGAAGCCGTTTTATACCAAAATACACCAAACCCATTTGCGACAACTACGGCAATTCGTTTTGACTTACCAGAGGCGAGTGAAGTACAGTTAGAAATTACTGATTTGACGGGACGTATAGTGGCAGTTCGAAATGGACAATTTGCTGCGGGAAGTCATCAATTTGATTTGACAACTAAGGAATTAGTAGTTACTAATGGCGTTTTGAATTATCGCTTAATTGTTGATAATCAAGTGATTACTAAGCGGATGGTGGTTACGAAACAATAAAGATTATTTGGTGGATGGTAGAAGGTGAATGGTTGACGGCACTTCTAACAAAAAACGATAAAATAATTTCTAATCTTATTCCAATTTTTCATAAAAAGGGCAGCTCGGTTGACGGGTTGCCCTTTTTTAGTTTGATGTAATTTGATAAAACGTAGAAGATTCAGTTAGGTCGCTGTATGATTTTTCGTATTAAGTTTCAGTCAGTTGATTTGCTCAGGTGGAGCTTTCTACTCCGTTTGAGCTTCATACCTTGCTAAGTATTTTGGCGTGGCTAAATTTCGGATGGAGTAGAAAATTTCGTCCAAGACCTGACTCAAAAAACCACCTGTTATATAGTTTACAGTATAATTACCATAACCGTAAAATCATTTAGAAGCTGTTTTAAAACTTCTGGTGAAGTCGAAAACGCCGTATTTTTTGTCAGGGCAAGGCTGGAAATTAGAAGTATAGTCCTTTTATACAGCCTGCCCCGATGCTTGTCTCGGGGACTAATTTCTTAACGAAGTACTGGCGAAAAAGACAAGTTTGCAGACCAGCAGAGGTTTTAAAACAGCTTCTTAGTATTTCAGCGGTTGAATTGAGAAGAATAAGTACGATTTCTGGAAAAATCCTGAGCGTAAAGGTCGAAAAAAGAGGAGAATCGATTGGTGATACGAACTAGGAATAGGCAGTTTTTTCGGAGGAATTTTTTGTTGGGATGGAGGAGTGATTTGAGTTCTAAACTAGTGATAGAATACGCATTGAAGCTATACTGATTGTCAGAAATAAGATTTGTAAAATTCCCATTTAAAACCTAAATTGTATGTAAAATACAATACTAAGAGTGAATTACAAATCGCTGAATTGAATCAAAGAAATTAAGGCTTTTGACAAGTTCGCTTCTTTTAAAAAAGGAAAATGAAGACAATCTCCAACAAAAATTTATTACCAGAATTTGAAGCGGTAAAAGATGATGATGAAAATTTTATCTGGCTTGGAAAACCTGAATTAAAATCATTTTTGGCAAATATGCTAATAGCGGGAGTAATTGGAATAGGATTCGTTGTTGCAGTTGTGATTTTTAATATTAATGTGCAAAAAGAAGATGAAAATGCTAACGCTGTATTCATTTACCTTGTTTTAGCTCTCTTTTTCGTCCCTGCAACGTTTAAATATGTCGCTACTATTTTATCCTACAAAAATATTGTTTATGGTTTCTCAAATAAGCGAATAATGATGAAAAGTGGTTTTATAGGAACGGATTTCAAAATGATAGACTACGATAAAATTGTTGATATTGAAGTCAAAGTAAATCCAATAGATAGATATTTGAATACTGGAACAATCAAATTCTTCTCAGGTAGAGAAAAAGTAGATGACGAAGGAAGTTCGACCAGACTGCATGACGAATGGAGTAATATCGAAAATGTTTACGAAGTATTTAAGCAAGTGAAAAAAGTTATGGTCGATATAAAAACAGATTACAATTACCCGAATGCCAAGAGACCTCTTAAAAATCCAGGATATAATACAAGATATGAACCTGAGTAGTAAAAATATTTCAATTCTAGTAGAATCATAAAACAATGAACTAGAAAAATCACATATCAGAAAATCCCAAAATCATGTACGGTAAACCCGTTCTTAAAGGAACGCGAGTTCCAGTAGATATAATTATTGAGAAACTATCTAAAGGAGAGTCTCTTTGAGTACTTGTTAACGGCTTATCCACATATTACAATGGAGCAGTAGCCTGTTTAGCATATGCAATCGATTTGATTAGAAATGAAGATTCGATTTTAACTGAAGCATAACCAACTCACCAATGAAAATAATACTATCTCTACTCTTAACACTGATGTTTATCCAGTTTGGGAATACTCAAACGTGCTACATTACTAACACAGGCACAACCTATCACAATGATAGTAGTTGCGGGCGATTAAGAAGTATAAATGTCGTTAGCTATGAAAAAATCAAGCACGCTTACAAACCATGCTCAACTAAAAAATGTAGCGTTGCACGGAAAGAATTAGGTATAGATACAACATTACAGCCTGATTCCAACGGCAATACAGTTGAAAATATACCTACTTCCAGCAGCAATTTAATTACAAGTGGACGTTATCTAAAGGCTTACAATAATAGCATTAAGTTGCTCACATGGAATATTCAAGATTTAGGAAGAACTAAAGATGTAGATGAAATAGATGCTATTGTTAATGTGCTGAGAAATTTTGATTTGGTAGCCATACAAGAAGTAGTAAGTAAAGATCCAGCAGGAGCACAGAAAGTAGCAGCTATCGCCGATCTATTGAATAGAACGGGTAGCCAATGGGACTATCGTATTAGCGATCCTACTGATAGCCCTTCTCCAAATATTCGTGAGCGTTACGCCTACTTATGGAAAACAGCTAAACTAACCTTATTAGGACGACCAGAATTAGACAGTGACTTGGCTCATATTTGCGATCGAGAACCATACTTAGCGGAATTTAAAACAAAGCAAGGATATACCTTTCATACCGTTAACTTTCATTCGCGACCGCACAACAAAAATCCCGAATCCGAGGTAACCAACTTTTCTAACTATCCACAACGTTTAGATTCAAAAAATGTAGTAATACTAGGTGATTTTAATATGGATGAAAACAACACGGTATGGAAAAGTTTATACGATCAAGGTTTTGAACCGTCTGTAAGAAATAGTCCAACCACATTAAAACATAGGTGTGATGGTAGAAACTATTTAAATCATTCAATTGATAATATTTACATCAATGCCTCTAGTTTTCATGTAGAAGATGCAGGACGTGTAGATATAGTAGGAGGTTGTAATAACTTAGAAATAGCTAGAGGTATATCTGATCATTTACCTGTATATAGTATTATACGATTTTTATAATAGATACTAGCAAAGCATTTCAAACTGTACGATTTCAGTAATGTATACTAAAAATCACAAAAAAAGGCTCGAATCCACCAAGATTCGAGCCTTTTTAATAGAAAAACTCAGAATTACAAAATCCCAATCATATCCTCCGAAATATGAATCGCCCGTGCCTCCTGCGCCCGTGTATTCACATCCGAATCACCATTCTCCAAACGCAATACACCACGCGGGCAAACCGCCGAACAGATACCACAACCTACACAAGAAGAGCGGACAATATCCTGACCGCGTTGCGCGTAGGCGCGTACGTCGATACCCATTTCACAGTAAGTCGAACAGTTACCGCAGGAGATACATTGACCGCCGTTGGTGGTAATGCGGAAGCGCGATTTGAAGCGTTGCACCAAACCGAGGTAACCCGCTAATGGACAACCAAAGCGACACCAAACGCGGTTACCCATCAAAGGATAAAAACCCGTTCCGACAACGCCACTAAAGCCCGCACCGATAAAGAAACCGTACCATTTTTGGACATCGTTGGTATGTAAAAAGCCGATTTGACTTGTGCCTGAGAAGTAAGTGAATAAGGTCATACCTGTCATAATTACCGCGAAAGCGAGTACCCCATGAATGATATAACGCTCATATTTCCACGCCTGCAAACTCTTATCTGATAACTGCCGATATGGATCGCCCAGCGTTTCTGCCAAGCCACCACAGCCGCAGACCCACGAACAATACCAGCGTTTACCAAAGAAATAAGTAATCACGGGAACAGCAATCACGACTAAAACGATTCCCCACACGAGCATAAAAATACCCAAGCCGCCGCTATTTAATAAGTTGTTGATATTCCAATCAAAAAAGAAGGTATAATTCAGTGGCCAGATGTTTTTTAAATCCATACTTGGCTGATTCAGTAACGACAAAATTTCAGGAATTAGAAACGCAAATGACGTCTGAAAAAACATCACCGAACCCGTCCGAATCATCTGGTATTTGTTGTGACGATATTTGGAAATCATCCGCACACCCATCACCAAAATGATAATCGTATAAAGCAGTCCATACACAAACCAACGACTCGCCGCGCCACCATTCAACATTTCACTAATCGGCGTAGTCATCACCATCCAACCCGCAATGTGCGCAGGCGCCCAGTACAAAAAGACGTAAAAAGAAATCAAATAAATCCCCGTCAAAATACCTAACCAACCCGTAAAACTCGGTGAAGCGGAGCGCGGTGGTTGTTGCTTAATCGACTTAGTTGCAAAGAAGACCAAAGCGGTAATTAATCCCATCACCAAAGCCGTCATTCCAGGCCAAAACAAACGGTCATCCATATAAGAAATACCGTAAACGAGTACACCGCCAACAGTTACTGCCAAGGCAATCGCTCGCCAGCTAAAGGTTAATCCACGGGTCAGCGAATTATGGTAAATGTGATTGTTTTTGATACCCTCATGTTCCGAAAACTTCGGTAAAATGTACATCAATCCGCCAATCAATCCCAAACCAATCGTCAAAAAGATAAACAACCATGGGTTATCTGCCACCATGCCCGTACTGCTATCACGGTACAATTCAGGTTTAAAATATTCTTTAAATTTCCAGTCACCGAGTTTGAAATCCCATTCGGCTACGCCATCGGGAATGCCCGCTGCGGCTTGTTGGTCGAGATCTGTTTTCGCTTCCGCAAAAACGTTTTTCAGCGCATCTTGCAGCGCGAAAGTCGAACCGTAATCGGTCGCGTATAATTCTTGATTTTGTGCCGCTTTAGCGAAAGCTGCCGCGTGGTATTCGTTAGAAATATTAATGGCACTTTCGGTCAGATTGTAAGAATTGAGACCGGGCACGAGCGTAAAAATCCCCAGTGCGAGGACGAATAAGCCAATACCAATTTTTTGTATAATAGTCATTATTTAATGTGTAATGTTTAATGGATAATGTGTAATTGAGCACGCGAATGGCGATTTCCCTTATCACGTATTTCTCGGCGTTCTCCGCTTAATTTTTTTCGCTAGAAAAAATCCTCCGTGACCTAAAAAAGTCGCGTATATGTCAGCACAGAAAAACTCCGCGCCTCCGCTTCTCCGCGTTTTATAAGTTTATGAGTTCAAGTTTTTATTTCAACTCCTTAAAAAACTCAACACCTGTCGCAAAGACCGCTTTTTCTTTGATTTCAAATTCGTTCCTGCCTGCTGATTGTACTGTCGAATAATATCTTCCTCATACATATCATAAAACTCAGGATCAAAATTAGCGAGTTTCAAATCTTGTAAAACTTGCTCGACGTGTGTGCCGTTCTTAATCCACTTCTCGCAGACCTCGTGGCGATAGCGAATGCCCATCAAATTAAAACCTACGATGGATTTATCTTTGATTTTATATAAAATCCGCACTGCCTTATCGCCGTCGGGATGTTCCCAGTAGAGTGCCGTTTCACCCTCTTGTGGCGCGTTGCGTACATCGCCATAGACTTGGTATTCAATGTCAATGAACTTCGCGGAATTGAACCAGACACCTGGATCGTAGGATACTTTTTTACCACAGATATTATACGCTGCGGTCTCACCCGCCATGCGTCCCGTGTACCAAACCGCCTCAATCGGTCGCCGCCCTGGACGTGGATCGCGGAGTTGCGCACAGTCACCTACGGCATACACATCGCGCACAGAGGTTTCTAAGTGATTATCGACTAAAATACCACGCCCCGTTTCGATATCTGTATTTTTGACAAAGGAAATATTCGGACTCACACCCGCTGTCAAACCGACGTAGCCGCAATCAATGCGTTCGCCGCTTTTGGTAATGACTGCACAAGCATTGCCATTGCCATCGTCAATAATTTCTTTTAATTCGTCCCCCAAACGTAGGTCGATATGATTCGCTTTGATGTGCCGACTAACCATCGCCGATTCCTCGGGTGGCAGCACGTTATTCCAATAACTTTTCTCACGTACCAACAGCGTCACGGGAATATTGCGCGTATGAAACATCTCTGCCATTTCAATTCCAATCAGTCCTCCACCGACAATCACAGCGCGTTCTAAACCTTCACTTGCCGCTTCCATCGCTTCCAAATCTTGGTAAGAATACAAGCCATTCACTCGATTCAAATCTTGACCAGGCCAGCCGAATTTATTGGATTTAGAACCAACCGCAAGGACGAGTTTATCATATTTTAAATCACCCGAATTGCTCAATTTCAGCCGCTTACCCTGCGTATCAATTTTTTCTACATAATCGCGTAGCAGGTCAATGCGGTTTTTATCCCAAAACCAATCTTCGTAAGGTTTGGTGTCTTCGTAGCGCATATGTCCCATGTAGATATACATGAGTGCAGTACGAGAAAAGAAGTGGTCGGTTTCAGCAGAAATGACGGTAATTTTGGCATTGGAATCCAGTTTGCGAATAAAGCGCGCGGTAGTAATTCCGCTGATTCCATTGCCGATAATGGCGACGTGCATATACTTTAAAGTTTTGAGTATAATTGGAGGACAGACACTCTTGTCTGTCAAGTTAAGCAATTCAACACACCCGCCTGTCGGAGACAAGGCGCGAGCGAACGAAAAGCGCGATAAAAAACGCAGTCCAAATAAGTGCTCGACAATTTAAAACAAATAATTGAGGTTTACCTACAATCTATGGTCATTCGTTTAATAATCCATTACATTGTTTACTAATTGTCGTCCCATCAAAAACAAAGTTTGGTGCAGCTGAGTTAGTTCGCGCCGGATTTTTTTGTTTAACAAAAGTTTAATCAGCAAGATAGTGGTATGAATAAAGAGATTTGCGCGATTATTGCGGTATTTGAAAATTAACGACCAACTCCTGCAACTCGCAAGTGTTCTTTATATGTAAAGGTGTTTATATTTGCATCTTTTTAGTAAGAAAATGAATATATCAACCGATAAAAACTTAATTCCATGCAGCAAACTTTACTCTTAATTTTATTTTGTTTCACCTCGTTGCTTGCCGTTGGGCAAAGTAGCCCGATTCAGTTCGAGGCGGAAACGATTGATTTCCAGAAGGAAATTACGGAAGACAATGGCGATGACTTTTTTAGCTTTATTGCTAAAGGAAAAATTACTAATGTTTCTAACGAAACCATCAATGTGAAATGGGCGCGCGTCTTTACCGAAGGACCAGAAGAGTGGGATTCACAAACTTGTGATTTTAACTCTTGTTGGGCACCCGTGGTCGTTTCTAATATTGATGAAGCGTTAGAATTGAACGAGCCATTGATTTTAGCACCAGGCGATACGTCTAATATGGATGTTTACGTCAATCCTAACTTCGTAGGCGGTATGGGAACGTTTGAAATTCGCTTATCGACCGCCGAAAATCCCAACGATATTCTTACCACTGCGACTTATAATTTCGATTTAAGTACGGTCACTTCCGTGGATGATTTTAATTATAATGAAATCCGCGTTTTCCCTAATCCAACGACTGAATATATTCAAATGGATTATACGGAAGGTGTAGATGAATTAGTGGTTTACAATTTAGTCGGTCAGCCCGTCCGTCGTTTTGCAGTGCAAAATGGAGTACGTTATGATGTAGGCGATTTGACGGATGGGATTTACTTATTGAGTTTGGTTAATTACGAACGCGGTATCGTAAAGACCTTGCGGGTGAGTAAATATGGTTTACGTCCGTAGGAATAGTTGGTAGTATTGGAGTTGGCAGTTGCAATCCGTTTGCTGGTAGCGACTTAGATCTCTTTATTAATCAATACTAAATACAGCAATAGTTATCGTATAAGAAAAGCCAGAATGGAGCACTAAACTCCATTCTGGCTTTCTGATTTAAGCTTGTTTTTATTAGTTGATATACATAATATCCAAAGCATCGATTGCATTAAAATCTGCGTCGTATATATAAATCTTTTCTTCTTCAAATTGAATCTCAAAGTAGCGACCATCAGTAGCTTGTAGAATCAAGTATGTTTCGCTGCGCTCGTATTCGATTAATGTTACATCATTTGCAAAAGTATCGAAGTGTGGAGGTCCCCAAATGTGCTCTTTCCACTCACCATCTTGTTGGTATAATTTTCCTAAGTCAGAAGAGTTGCCGTCGTTATATTTATAACCAAATCCGATATTTTCAATCGTATCAATGAAGTCAACACTTGGTGGGTTGCTGCTGATAGCTGAACAATAAACATCTAAAGTATAGCTAGAAGATACGTCTTCGTTCCAACCGTCTACTACTAAAATATATGCGCCTGCGTTCAAGCCTTGTACATCAATGCTTTCATTGTCCAAACCTATCGTGATACTCGTCGCTTTACATTCGTTAACTCGACCGTCAGGAGTTAAAGCATAAAGAAACAAGTCCAAATCATCATTCATATCTTTCAACTCAAAGTGATAGATCGTAATAGCTTCGGGTTAGTCTTCTACAAAAAAGTAAAAAATGTTGTCGTCGCCACGGAAGTTATCACCATCTGGAGAAACGCAAGGTGCGTTGTTGCTATTGAACGTGCTACC
>JBGCES010000429.1:0-19909 GCA_045106545.1 Saprospiraceae bacterium | reverse complement strand
GACGGCAGACATTGGCGTACGTGGTCGATTGAAAAATTTGAATTATGATGTGAGTAGTTTTCTGTTACAATATAATGATCGATTGGGGGAAGTTTTACGCGCTGAAGTGCGACCGAATGCAAATGGAAATTTGATAGAAACGGGTAGGGTAGTACGCTTTCGCGGAAATATCGGGAATGCGCTAATTTATGGATTAGAAACGCTATTGGATTATAGCATTATCACGCCTTCGGTAGAAGAAAATCGCCCGTTGAGTTTAAATGTTTTTACGAATCTCGCGCTGACGCGTTCGCGCTATTTAAATTCCGAAATTGCAGGCGTAACGGATAATCAAGTTGAATTTATTCCGTTCATTAACCTTAAAACAGGTTTCGGTTTTGGTTACAAAGACCTCCGCGCGAGTTTACAATATACTTACCTCGGAGAGCAATTTACGGATGCTTCCAACGCGCCTCAAGATCGTAACGATAACCAAAGCGGGATTGTCGGCTTTATCCCCGCTTATGGCATTATGGATTTTTCATTATCCTACGAATGGAAGTTTTTAAAACTGGAAACGGGCCTAAATAATGTGTTAAACGAAAGTTATTTTACGCGCCGAGCTACGGGCTATCCAGGGCCGGGCATTATTCCTTCTGCGCCGCGGACGGGGTATGTGACCTTGCAAGTGAAGATTTAATTTTTGATGCAGAAAGACGCTGAGGACGCGGTTGGGAATTATGTTTTGGTTCTTTGATAAATTCTGCAAAGTATTAAGTGTCTTCGAGACATCGCACATATTAACGTTAAAACACGAACAATGTCTGTAAGACATTACTCGAAAAATGCAAAAATTATTAAAGAACCTATGTTTCATTATGAATAAGCGATCAAAAAAGCGATACGCAGACCAAATCCACATATCGCTTTTTATATTTCATTTTTTCATGCAGTCTGACCTACCGCAAGTTTGCGGTACAAGTTCTGACAGATTTATCGGTCTGACTTCTGACCTCTATTATTTCTCAATATCAAACTCGTAAACCACTCGCTCAATAATCGGCATATCCGTTTCTGGTTCTACTTCTAAGAGAATAATATCTAAATCAATCGTCTCTGCATAATCCTTTTCCGTACTATCAAAAACGATGTCGATTTTACCACCTTCGCCCGGTTTGATTTCACCTTCTGTCCACTCTACGGTCGTACAATTACAAGCCGAAATAATGTCAATCGTCAAAGGCGCACCGCCAATATTAGTAAAAGTATAAGTATGGGTGCGTTTCTCGCCTTTTTTGACCATGCCTAAATTAATATGGCGTTCATCAAATTTCATCACGGGCACTTTCGTGAAATCTTTCCGTCCGTACATACTCGAATATTCGTGAATCACGATCGTATCTTGTACTGGAGCAATGTTGCTATTGCGATTAGAACCAGCGCGTTGCGTTTCCACTTTCTTCAAGCGTTCTGTTTTGATCTTAATCGTTGTTGGACCTTCGATGATTTTAAATTCCGTACGACGATTCAATTGATGCGCTGCTTCTTGTTGATCTTCATCGCTTAATGCATCAATATATGCTTCCGTCAAAACATCACCTACATTCAAGAATGGATTAGCGTAAGTTTGTTTATCAATGACGGTTCGTGGCTGGGATTCACCGTAGCCATTGGTTTGAATACGAGCGCGAGGAATACCTTTACGTACTAACCAGCGACGCGCAGAATCTGCCCGACGTTGTGATAAATCGGCGTTGTAATTATCGTTACCACGTGCATCCGTATGCGATCCTAACTCGATGATCATGTCGGGATATTCTTGCATTAATTCATAAACAACTTGCAAATCACGTTCCGCCGCTTCCTTGATTCGATCATCATTGAAATCATAAAGGATATTTTCTAAAGCAATCGCCTGTTCCGTCGTAATAATTTCAAATTCTGGCTCAGGTGGGGGAGGAGGAGGCATTTTATCTAAGTATAAACGCTGCTCAAATGACTTCGTCTCGGTTACACCTACCGTATTGAAATATGCCGTATCAGGGAAGTAACCTTCCGCTGTAGCGATAACCATATAAGGCGTTTCTAATCCTAAATTAAATTGCGTGACGTTACTTTTATTACCACTGTTTTTTGATTGCGTATCTCCTGGCGTGTCGTTGAACAAGGTAACGAGTTGCGTTTCGGCATTTAACAATGGCTTTTTATCAGCTGTAAATGTACCAACCACTAAATTCGCGGTCACTTTTGCCATACTAAATTGGAAAATATCATCGCAACAAGTCTTGGATTTAACTGAGCGCGTACCATCTCGATTAGAAGTTAAATAACCCGTATATCCTTCAGAATCAATGGTATAGGAGCGGTCGTCCACTGAGCTATTGTAGCCTTTTCCCATATTGACGGGTTCGCTCCACAGTGCGCCATTCCATTCCGAAATAAACAAATCATAACCACCTAGTCCTGGATGCCCAGTAGAACTAAAGTATAAATTTCCATCGCGGTAAAATGGCGTTTCTTCATCGCCTAGCGTGTTAATTTTTGGTCCCAAATTTACAGGGTCGCCATAAACGCCATCGCCTTTACTAGTGGCATAATAAACATCATAACCGCCATAACCGCCTTCCATATTAGAAACAAAGAATAGTACTTCTTTACCAAACAATTCACCAGTCGAAGGGTGTTTTGCTACAAAATCGCCGTTCACACCTGCTAACTCAATTGCACCACCCCAGTTGCCATGACCGCCCGCAGATTCATAAATTCGGCTTTCTACTACTTCATTACCTTCTAATTTAGAACGCGTGAAATACATCCGACTACCATCTTTAGAAAAACTCGGATTGGAAGTATGAAAACCTTCGCGATTGATGACTTGGTCTAATGCAGCGGGTTTACCAAAACCCTTTTCCTCTTTCGCTGCGGTATAGATTTTAGCATGCCAATCGCCTTCGTTACCATCTAAAACGATAACTTCTTTCGTATCAAAACTTGCGTAGTATAACGTATTACTTGCTTCCGCAAAAGCAGGAGAATATTCAGAAAAGTTGCTATTCACATCGCGTCCTGCGTGTTCTACTTCTAAGCCATTCACTTCATCCATATCCTGCGCCATTTCTGCACCCGTCAATTCGGCTTGCGCTAATTCTTTTAACTTTTCGTTGTCAGTATTATCAATAAATGCTTGTAAGTTTTCAATCGCATTTGGGTATTTACCATTCATTTTTAATACTCGTCCGTAGTAATAGCGCACTTCGATATCTTCCATTTTTTTATCCTTGCGGACAACGGTACGATAAAAACGCTCGGCACGACGATAATCGCGGAGGATCATATTTAAATCTGCTAGCTTCCGTGCCAATTCTACTGTTTCACTGTCTTCGTACGCTTTTTCGTACCACTCTACGGCATTGTAATAATCATCGGCTTCCTCTGCTTCTTTAGCAATATCCATCATGGTCGAAAAAGTCGCCCGATTGATGGGTTGCGCAACCAATGTGAGTGCGAAAAAGGAAAACAATAAGGTTGAAAATATATATTTTTTCATTGCTGAAATTTATTTTAACGGTGGACGGCTGACGGTCGCTATACTTGAAGGTGGACGGTCAAAACCAGTCATTTAACGTTTTTGGATAGTTGGGAATTATGTGATTTGCAAATTGTTAACAAACAGCATTTACAGGTATCGGATACCTACTTACTATAGCTGCGGACAAAGTACGGCTGGATTCACCGTTGGTTTTTTGAAAATCTTAATAATGTACCACGCGCCGATTTCAAATGCACCGCCTGTAGTTGCATTACTCAATTCCGAGAGCGTCAAATCATAACTTGCCATTACGCGAATATCACCATAATCCAATCCGAATAGAAACTCACCCGCATCACTGACGCGATAACCCAATCCTCCTCGCAGACTTACTTTTTTCTCTGAGTTGATTTCGTAAGCAGCTACTGCTTGTAGCGCTAGTTCTAAAGGTGAACCTTCTACCGCTTGCGCCAAAATAGTTGGGTGCAAGGATAATTTATCGCTCAATGGCGTATTGAACTGTCCGTGGATAGTAGTTAACAATGGACGACGGAGTTTTGGACCGTTGTTGCCAGTTGGATCTGGATCTGGGTTTGGAGTGCTACCAGTTAGACTTAATAAATTGTATTCAGCACCTAAAATATGGTCGAATGCTAAACCTAGAGTTAAGTCTGCTTTTTTACCCACTTTCGTTAAAAGCTTTACACCAGCAGAAATATCGATACTACCATTTTCGGCATCGGCTTCATTTCCGCCGCCACCTCCAGCACCACCACCACCGCTCATCAGTAGATTTTCTAAATCATCACTTTCTCTCGTACCATTAGCGATTTGGTCACCAAAAATGAAATCCGTTTTATTATTCAATTTACGAGCGTATCTTCCTCCTTGTACTCCAAAAGTAACGATTGTACGTCCCTTTTTATCTAAACTCTTATGATAAGCAGCAGATAGAGCAAATTGATTATCAGAAATAAATAATCCTGCATTATCTTGAATTATCGTTGCTCCTACACCTAACCAATCCCGCTTTTTCTTACCAATCGCCAAAATAGGCGAGTCACCCGAAAAAGCAGGCGTTTGAAAACCATTGGAACTGCTCAATCCATACCATTGACCGCGATAGATACCACTGAGTCGCACTGTTCCTTCAAATGCGCCCGTATTGGCGGGGTTTAAAGTCAAAGGAGACATGTTAAAAAGCGAAAAGTGTTTATCCTGTGCCGCTAAGTCGCTGATAATCAGCAGTGAAATAGATAATAGTAAAAATTTAATTCTCATAAGAAAAGTTTAGTAACGAGTAACGAATAAGTTGGAATCCGAAATAAGCGTACCAAATTTATCCGATTTTAACAAAGTCGAATGATTTTATGAAAGCGTAATTTTGAGGTAAAATAGGTGTTATAAGAAGTGATAATGAAACAACATTTGAACCACTTTCGAACAACCTTCAAACTACTTTCAGACAACTTTTTTTGTGCTGTTTTTTTAGCAAAGCCGAAAGATAAAGTTTTTGGGGAACATTTTAAAAGATCGCAAATTTTATGTCGATCTCTTAACGTCTCGATCTTTATAGAAATCATCTTTGGTCAGCCGTTTGACCGTTTCTGCTACGTACTGAGGATCAATTTGTTGCATACAATTGAAATGCCCTTTGGGACATTGAGCATGACCAATTTTTGAACAAGGACGACACTGCAAATCCTTATTTTCAATAATAACATGTCTAACCGAATTGCTCACGCCCTCGCTCGGAAGTTCCTTGCTAGGGTGGAGCTTCCCGCTGCGTTCGAGCTTTTCATCTGTCACTGGATAATAAGGATACATCCCAAATTCAGGTACCGTACTGCCCCAAATCGAAATGATTTTCTTCTTCAATGCAGCTGCTATATGCATCATCCCCGTATCGTGCGTAATCACTAGATCTGCTTGTTGAATTAAGTACGCAGATTGGTTGAGGCTGATTTTTCCGCAAAGGTTGATAACGCCCTCGCTAGGGTGGAGCTTCCTGCTCTGCTCTAGCTTTTCGATGATTTGAATTCCCTCTTCCTCTTCCGCTGGTCCACCAATTAAGGCGATTAGATAGGAAGTATCTCCAAGAGACTCTCTATTTAAAATTACAGCACAAATTTCAACGATTTTCTCCATCGGTAATCGCTTCGTTTGGTGTGCTGCTCCAATGGCGAAGATGATCTTTTTTACGGTTTTTGAATGATAGATAGGAGGTATCTCCGAAATACCTCCTATATCAGTTTTTTCGGGAATAAAATAATCTAATCCCGCACCGTCATTGACTATGCCGAGCGATGCCACCGTTTTTAAATAACGATCTACAATATGGATGTTAGGTAATTTATCAATTTTGAAATTAACCAACAGCCACTTTTCCCAATTCAATTTTTCAAAACTAAACGAACGCGCGGACAACGCAAATTTTACCTGTGTAGAACGTAAGTTTTTATGTAAATCAATGACATAATCGTAGCCTTCGCGTTGCAAATCAGGCAGTACTTCACCTACTTTTTTTTGAATGGTATAAACTTTAGCTAAGTAAGGATTGGCAATTAAAATAGAATGGTAAGCTACTTTGGTTAGGAAATGAACTTCTGCTTGGAGTTGCAATTTTAAACAACGGATAACGGGCGTAGTGAGGACAATATCGCCGATAGAGGAGAAGCGGATGATGAGGATTTTCGGCATAGGAAAAGGGTATAGGGCGAAAGGAAAAGGGTCAAGGTACATGATATAATGTGTGCCCTTAACCCTTCTTCTTTTACCCTTAGCCTAGTTTTATTTCTTAATTATTTTCTGTACAACTTGTTGATTATCAGCAGTAAGACGGATTAAGTAAGCACCCGCAGCTAAAGCTTTTAAATCCAATTCTAAAACATCATTACGCATCGTTTCGGTTTGATAAACCACTTGTCCAAGCAAATTCGTAACCTCTAGAAGTTGTGGTGTAAAAGTCGTATTTTTCAACTCAATTGTCACCTTATCGGAAAATGGATTTGGTGCGATAGTTAAAAACTCATCCGCGTTTAGTGTCTCCACATTTGTTTCTAAATTACGCTCGCCCGTAGCGAACCATACGCCCCATTTTCCACTTGTAATCAATACACCTGCATCGCCACCAGAATTAATTTTATCATTCGCGACGGGCATAATTGCCAAGACTTCATCCGTGTCGGTTTGCGCATCAAAAATGATATTTTTATCATCAACAGAATAGCTTGGATAGCTTAATTGTAAATTTTGAAATAGTGTATTAACTTGATTGCGCTCGATATTGACCGCTTGCAATTCGTATTCATTTTCAAATTCATCGATGTAGTCAAAAGCGACAATAAAAGGTGAATTTTTAGCAAAAGTTGGGTTACCAATACTTATATCCTGTGGTAAACCAGAGAATAATTTTGAAATAAATCCATCGCCGTAGTCATTAGTAGCATTATTCCAAACGCGTAAAAATCCAATGTCCCAATATTCGATGCTTTCGCCAAATGAACTACTGATTGCACTTTTAGCATCATACATCAAAAACTCACCCGCTGGGTCAAATTCCATCGCATCCGCAAACTGCACATCACCCGTTTCCACACCTTGCGTGTAAGTCGGATTATCTAAAGTAAAAGCTGCCGAACGGTTAGAAACCAAGTCAAAAACCACAATACGCGGTTCTAAATCACTCGTAATTGCTGCAATGCGATTTCCATCTTTAGAAATGACGACATTTCGCCAAATCGGTTCACTTTGAATAGTGACTTCTTGTCCTTGAGCAAAATTAAACAACCGCATCGTATTATCGCGAGCGATATATACTGCTTCTCTTCCATTATCAGTGATACTTGGGCGACTGAGAATAGATGTCTGTTGTAAAGGATTTTCTAAAATTTCACCGTTAGGAGTAGAGAGGTAAAGTTGACTCAAGCTCGCATCTGATAATAAAATAAATTCTGTACCTGGATTTTCTTCCAAATCGACTAAGTCATCTTCAATCGTAGATTCATTCCCTATAATTCCTACCGCTGAAAATGCTTGCGCTGCCGCTTGTGCTTCTGATGAACCTGCGCCATGTAAATCTTCTGTTGCTTGAATCACTGCTAAACGCGCATCCACAAACTGCGAAGAACGCGTCAAATAACGCGTCAATGCTCGATAATAAACGCGTTCCGCTTTCGCTAAACCGACACTATTATTAGTAGCAAACCGATAAAATGCATTATTAACGATCCCGCTATTAATATGTACTCCACCATTGTCTTGTGAACCAAGAAACTGATCTGAAACGTTAGCTGGCTGATAACCAATATCTGCTAAAGAAGAACCACCATTATTTGGATTTGCTAAATCACGCAATGCGCCACTGCGGAAAATAGAAGTATTCACCACATCTTCTCCTAAGGTGAAATCATCGCGATCAATTAAAACCGCAAAAATATCGGCAAAGGATTCGTTCAAAGCGCCTGATTCGCCTTGATATTCCAAATTCGCCGTTGCTTGAATCACACCGTGCGTCATTTCATGTGCCGCTACATCTAAACTACGTGCCAATGGTTGACTGAAATCTCGATTTCCGTTACCATAAAACATGGCATTACCATTCCAAAAAGCATTGTCCATCGCTGAACCATCTTCGTCCGTAATATTGATTAACGAAACGATATTTCCACCTTGCCCATTGATCGAGTTGCGGCTAAAAACGTTGGAAAAATATTCAAAAGATTGTCCTGCATTTACGTGTGCAGAAGTCGCGATGGGACGTTGAAAAGCATTAGAATTTGAAAATACGTGTCCAACCTCGAAATTATCGTTTTGCGGAGCGCTATCAAACGCATCGATTGTCCAAATAACACCCGATGGATCATCAGGAATGTTAGAAGCAGCTGTATTATACATCGGACGCGAAGCATCAATGTAGAAAAATCCACCGCCACTTTCATAAGTATTAATGGATTGATTGCGATTGAATAAATCACCTGTATTGGTGATGGTTGGGCCATCGGGTGGAAGATTTTGGTTAGGGTGTAGATTTCCGCTCCGCTCTAGCTGGTGGTCATGGCTACAAATCCCATGATGGGTTGCTTTTTCATCATTTATGTTATAATGGAAATCGCAAATATTGCTAAATTTTCGTAAGGTTTCACCTGTGTTAGCATCAATGATATACGTCCAATTTTCTGCTAAATTCGGAATTAAATTGATTTGGTAAGCTAAGCGAGGCGTTTCATTTTGATAAAAAACAACCTGCTTTACTGATTCTTGTTCACCTGCGATTAGCTGCTTTTGTAAACCGTGTAATTCCTTGAAATTGGGTAGTTCACTTTTTGCGGAAGCAAGCACTTGTTGGGCAGATAAGTTGGCAGTCATTTCAAGCGCTGGAGTAGGATAGTAGCGACCATTTACTTTAGTTACTACCGCTTCATCGGTATGTACGATGACTTCTGCACCATAGATTTCCACACCATTATATTGCTGTTGATATTTGATATGCGTTTGTCCCAATTCGTCAGTTTCTACTAAAATGGGCGTAAATTCTGCCTGCGGATTTTTAACTTCCATTAATCCACCGACTGCTACTAAATAGTCATGACCTTTTGCGATCCAAGCCGTTTTTGTGGTTGGTATTTCACTTAGATTAGCTTTATCTTCCAACGTTCCACTGATGAAAATGGGGCGTTCTGTTTTCAAGTCATTGATGACTTTCAATCCTTGAATTTCCTTAGGCATTTTTTGATAGCGACCAAGCGGTTGCTGGTACAATTGATTGAAATTCAAGGCGTTATTAGTCGCGTTAGGAACTTCGGCACGCCAGGTTTTGATAGGTTGCAAAGCATCCAGATCGATGGTCTGCGATTCATCTGCGGAGAATTGTTCTAGGTGGGGTTTAATTTGGGCGAAAGCCGAAAAGGTGAATAAAATCGATAAGCAGGTAAATAGAAATTTCATATAAGCTTGAGTTTGATTGAGTTTGATAGAGAAAGACTCTGATACTTCGCAGGTATTCGATCCCTGAATAAGATTATTTTTTTTCCGTTACTGAGGTCGGATTAACCGCTGTAACGAGTTCGTCGTACACTGTTTTTATGCTATCTGCAACTTCATAAGACGCACTACCCCAAGTGACAGATTGTTCCATCTCTGCGGTTTGATAACGCAGGGAGTAGGTCATATTGCCTGGTTCTTTGACTGGTGTAGCCGTGGCAATTTTAACTTTTCCAAATAATTCTTTGGCACGTTTTTTCTTGATGGTTGATAGTTCTTCGATAGCTTTGGTGAGGCTATTTTGTTTAAAAACCTGACCGTTTTCTAAAAGAATAAAATCAACGTATGCTCCGGTAAAACCACCACCTTGCCCGAAAATAATTCGTTCTGCTGGTAGGTTATCAATCTCGAAGGTCACTTTGCGGTTGCAACTGTATAACAGCAAAATCAGACCAATTATTATTAAAGTAAAAATGGCATATTTCATTGTAATGATATAGTGTAAAAGTGAACGAAAATGTGACGGTGTGGGTGGAAATAAATTAAGGATGTGGGATGAACAGAGAATTAGATCAAATATTTCGCCATGAATACGGCGTGAAGCTGGAACGAAGATATTAATTTTTTGACTTGAAATGCACTATTTATTAAAAACAAGTTTAATACAAACGTACTTCTTTGGTCGAAAAACAGACATTTTAACGTCCACTAACAATTTTTAAGAAAACCTTAAATATTTGATAACGAGTACATTAAATTATCTTTCATAAATTGGTCGTTAAATACATTAGTATTGCCAAATACGATTAATTAAACACATAAGATTTAGAATTAGCCTGCCTCTGCCTGCCCCGAACTTGATTCGGGGAAGAATTTCGGGGACGATTTTTTCTATATTTTTCAAATAATACAAAAAATCCCCATTTCTCAATCGTTTAATTAATTATTTCGGCGTTTAACGTACCTACGAAGAGAATTTATTCTCTTTATTAGTAAGTGCCTCGCAACAATTACTTCGGTATTTTAAGAGTATCCCCGAATCGAGTTCGGGGCAGGCCTTTTTCCGCTATTTTCTCTTAAAAAATAAGTCCGTAGCGGTGCTATGCACTGATTTTTTAAGAAAAATTATCAAAAAAATCTATTTCTTAAAATTTACCGAATTAATCATCGCGTGACACTTAATTAGAGCCTACTTTATTTTTAATTTTATAACAACATCAGACGTATCATGAAAAAATTCTTATTCTTTTTTGCTTTTATGGGATTGTTCGCTATTAATAATGCTACTGCTCAATCTTGTACGGGAGCAAAAACAGCAGCGAATAAAAAATCTTGTGCAGCATCTTGTGCAAAAACAGCAGCTGTAAAAGCAGCTTCTTTAGACGCAGCGGTTGAGTCACGTACTTGCCCAGCTTCTGGTAAAGTATCTTACGTTAAGAAAAACGTATGTGCGATGTCCGGTAAAGTGTCTTTCACCGATGTAGAATACTGCACCAAATCACAAAAATTCATCAACGTTTCTCCAAAAGCAGTTAGCCAAGAAAAAGCAGCTTCTTGTACGAAAGCGAAGACAAACAACGCTAAAGTAGTAAGAACTTCTACGGAAATGACTAAAGGTAAGTCATGTTCGGCAGCAGAGAAAGCAGCTTGCGCTAAAACTTGTACAGCGGCAGAGAAAGCGGCTTGTATGGGAAAAACCAAAGCAGTGAAGTCAACTACCACTGAAGCAGGTGCAAAAGTAAAATTGGTTTCTAACCAAGAGCAATAGTATTGAAGTTTTTAGTTTTTAAGTTAGAAGTTTGTAGTGAACAACTAGCTGAAAATGAATAACTTACCATAAAAAATGCGTTAGCGAATTTTACATCGCTAACGCATTTTTTATTTATGACAGGTTTGTAGAAACGTTTGAAAAAACGTCTGTACGGGCAGTTATTTATAATAGGATATCAATTCGATCTCGCTTCACAGACATTTGTTTTTGCACAAAATCATTCGCTTCCTTATTCGTTCGCCAGCGATGATACAAATCGCCACTGACAAATATCACTAAGCCAATTGCAAAAATACCCGTTCTAATGTCCATGGTCAGCTCCGTATAATTGGGCATAAAATTCTTCACAAATAGCATTTCTACACAGATAACCAACGCCGCAGCAAAGAATAGAAACATGGCAGTAGCGCGACAATATTGAATATATTTAGGCTGTTCGTTGCGCAGACAGCGCTTGAGGAAGGTAATTGAATCTTCGTCTTGCGGATCCATTTTTATTAACTCGCGCAGGATGTGTTCACATTTTTTTGGCTCGGATAAGTTGTAATGCGAAGCGGCTTTACGAAACAGGGTTTTGGTATAAATATCATCGCCGTTCCAATGGTCAATATTTTGGGTAATCGAAATTTCGATTATCGTATTTGCCATTAAAATATGCTTGCGGTATGCGCCAATTTCAAATAACGCCCCCGTGTAGCAAAGCATCAAATCAAAATGTTCTTCAAAATCCAAACTCAAAATCCGTCCTTCGTTTTTTTCATAAAAACGCGTCACACTATGCCAGGAAGAATTCTGTTGAATTTCCTGAAAGTCACGGTAAATCTTGGAACGGTACGTTTTTGAATAGTTCACGGCGAATAACTTACATAGGTGAAGGGATGTGATGAATGGAAACGATAAGGTAAAAATAGGGATTCGTATTAATAAACACCACATTTTTACTACACCTTAACGCAATCTTTTTTTTTCGTTACATTGTTCGGAAAAAAAAAAAAAAAATGACTAATTTGGTTGTTCAAATAACTGTAAAAAAATATCATTTGAAAAATCTAAAAGAGGAAGTTATTTTTTTACCAATATTAAAATCCTATTAATCTACCGACTTTTACATAAAAATGAAATCACTCCAACCCGACGCCTCCGCTCTTTCCTACACTGCCGAATATCAAATTCGTACTTACGAGATTGATCGCAACAAAGAAGCGACCGTACCTGCACTGATTCAGCTGATGCAAGAAGCTGCCATGCAAAACGTTATTGAGCTGAATTTGTCCGTTTGGGATTTAGAACCGCATCATATTTCGTGGGTACTGATGAAGCAAAAGATGGAGTTTAAACGCATTCCTAAATTGGGCGATAAAATCAAGGTTTATACTTGCCCGACGGGTTTTGAAAAATTCTTTACCTATCGCGATTATATTATTTATGATGCTGATAATCAGCCAATTGTAACTGTCGCTACTACTTGGCTTTTAATGGATACGAATACGCGACGGATGACGCGGATTCCCGATTTTATTAGAAAGTTTGATATAGAAAAAGAAGATCATCTGCCACGTGTAAATAAAAAACTACCCAAGTTCGAGCGAGTAGATTTTGAAAGGCAACATGAAGTGAGTTGGTATGATTTGGATTTTAATGAACACCTCAACAATACGGTTTACTTTCAGTGGATGCTAGAAGATGTACCAGACGAGGTGTTGTTAAACAAAAAACTAAGCGATTTACAAATTCAGTTTCGGATGGAAGGGCGTTGGCGCGAGCAAATCGTAAGTCAAGTACAGCACCTTTCGGAAAACGAATATTTGCACCAGCTAATCCGCAAGGAAGATGGAAAGGAGTTGGCGAGTGCATTAACTAAGTGGACTTAAAGCCCACCAATCATTTTCTCTACTTTCTCCCGTGGATATAATTGTAAAACAGAGCGAGCGACCTGTCTGACCTGATCGTGGCTGTCATTGATGGTTTCTACCCAAAATGGTAATTGTCCTTTTCGTAAATCTTCATTGTCTTCTAATAATGCAAGCATAATCTGCGCTGCAAGATGCGCTACCGTCGGATTGCTATATTGAGTCAAGTCTCGCAGCGGCGTTAACCACTCGGCAGTACCAAAGGATTCAGTGAATTTTTGAATAATTTGTAGTGCTTCGATACGCGTTTCTGTCCAAGCCGTCTGCGCCAACGTAAACAATTGCCGAATGATTTTGTAACCAACGTCGTCTTGATCTGTGGGTAATGGAATCGAATTATTGAGTGATTTTAAAATGTGCATCCCCGATCGTTGTAAGCGATCATCATTGTAGCGGAGCAACTGCAAAATATCGACATAATTCGCTTGCTGAAAACCCTTTTGAAATAAAATTGCCAATTTATTAAAAACCCGCATCGGCGCACCCGCTGAAGGATAACGTTGACCATAAAGCGTAATTAAATTTAATAACTGACGCGGTGGAGGAAGCAAACTGCGATCGCGCAAAGTGACATAATGTTCTAGAATCGTATTCACCTCTATTTCTAATAAATTTTCATCAAAAATATCGGGTAATAGTTCTACTAAAGCTGCTTCGGTAAAGCCGCGTTTTAATAAAATTTTACGTGCTAATTCACTGATCGCCAAATCGGGAGCAAGTAATTGCTCTTTTGCAATTGGGACGGTTACTTCATTGGCGTAATGCTGGATTTTAGCGAGTAAAGCGGCTAATTCGCGGTATTTATCACGTCCCCATTCGTGTGCCTGATAGTGTTGTATCAACTGCTCGTGTACCGCTTTATTGGAGTAATTTTGTAAGCCATTGATGATCTTGGTGCGCAGGTGAGTCGCGCTTTCTACCGTGAGTTGTTGGAGTAAAAAATCCCGATTTTGTAATAAGCGAATTTCGCCCAATTGTTGATATAAATATCGGCGTAACTCTGCTTTTTGGAAAGGAATCAGCGCATGTATAATGGGCGCGAAAATCAGTGGTGGCGCGAGTTTTCTCAACTGTCGTACCGCGGTCGGAATCTTTTTATCCACTCCTTGTACCAATAGGATCAATTGATTGGTAATTGTCAATAATTTCTTTTCCGTTAGATTACGTTCTACATTATATAGAAAACGTATCCAAGTATCCTGACCGTATCGTTTTATTACAACTCTCAAGGGAAGATCTATCGTACTTTGCGCTTGACGAGCCTGTTTCACTGCCGCTTGCAAATAAGTCAGCCGCGCATTTTGTACTAATGCCAATGGTAGCTGATAGTGTAACAATTGTGGTAATTGGTCGAGGTAACTTTTAATCATCGGAAAGTCCTTGCCATACATCATTTTTTGCGCATTCAGCGGCAATTGATGAATAAGTGTTTCGGCTTTTATTAGTTCACCCCAGAGCGTATATTGGATCGAGAAATCCAATCGATGGGAACCGACGGGAATTTGTAGATTAGTAGTTAGTAAATATTCAGCAGGGATTGTATCAGGCATTTAGTAGTTGGATTTTATTCTAATTCATTGAGCATAGAAATAATTTCGTAAAATGCTGAAAAAGAAGCACAACGTTCTTGATTTAAGTGTAGTAGTTCTAAATCGTCTGCATCAATATTATTGACTAAAGAGCTACCTTTTTTGTAGTCTTTTTCGACTAGATCAAAAATTTGTTCAACGGCATTCGCAGGATGAAAGAATGTTTCTTCGGGATCAATATCTGATAGATTGAAGCCTAAATTTTGAGCAATAAATTGATTCGTTAAACGAGCATCCACTTTTTCAAAAACACCTTCACACCCTAGAAACCATGCTTCTATTTCCATAATGGCAAACAAGAAACTAATTAATTCAGGGCGTTCTGCCTTTTGCTCAATTTGCTCTCGTGCAGCATTAATGAACTGTTGATTCAGATCATTACTGATCTCTCTATTTTCTGCTAATCTTCTATATTGTTGACTGTACATATCGCGTAGCCCAATAATTAGTTCAAAACCACTTCTTAGTAAGAATTGTTCACGACGTAATAATCGAGATATTACCGCATTATCTCCTCCAACATTAATAATTTGAAAATAAAACCTAGTTTCCTCCGTAATTGGATAACTATAATCAGTAGTTTGAAAGTTGCTATCTGTTTGCAAGGTGTAACAATCGAAGCTGATGTGCTGATAGCCCATAAGTTTTGGCAGGGACTCCCGAATAAATATTAATTCCGTTTGCCCTTCTACAAAAATGGCGACCTTTCTCATAGTTTTTGGGAAATAAAATCAGAAGCAAAGAAATCAAAATTAGAAAGTCCAGTAAATCGAAATTTCTCAAAGAGATCAGGATGAGTAGATTGGCTGATTGCGTTAACCACCTGTCCTTCTCGCTGCAAAACGTTCCAGTATTCAATATCTACGATATCCATCAGAAAGCTATCATTGGATGTAGCTATTAGTTGCACTTTAGAGTTTTTACATTTTTCAAAAATGATTTTGCCAAGTTTAGTAGCGCGTTCATAGTCTAATCCTTCGCAAAAATCGTCAATTAGAATAGTAGTGGGTTGTTCATTTTTTAGCATGTATTCAAAATAAACCAAAATCGTTAATGATCTTAAAACGCCTTGTGAAAATTTGTGATCAAATATTATGTTTGGAACACCATTTTCTTTCATGTAAAACTTAGCAGTTCTTTGCTTATAGGTAACTCCTAACTTAGTAAAATTGTATCCTAATGAATTGAGATTTAATAGGATTTGGTTTTGTTCTTTGCTTGAAAGATTTTTAAAATAGAATGGAGCATTTCGAAAAGAATTACTCAAGCCATAGTATCTTTCTGGCTTGTTTGAGAAAGAATCGAAATTGCTAAATTTGAAACCAAAAGAATTTTCTGCCCATCTAACTATATCTTCAAAAAATGGGTATTCGACTACGTCCCGGAAAGTTTGTAAAATTAATCTATCTTTTGGAGGATTCAATTTAGTCCATTTATTTGTTTTAATTGATTTTACTTCTGCAAGACTACCATTTCTTCGTTTTAAAACTTCCTCGCCATTTAACAAAATACGTTCATGTTTAACCTCTCTACGACTGGCATAAGTCGAAATTTCGTATTCTAAAATAGAATTACTCTTTTTAAATTTGATAATCCAATTTTCTTTATTATTTAGTTTAGCTTTTTGAGTGATAATATTGTATAGAAAACCAATTGTTGCAAGTGTTCTAGACTTACCAACTGAATTTTTTCCTACAATTAGATTTACTTCTTTTAATTTTAGGTCTCGAAGTTCCCAGTGAACTGATTTGTACGATAGTTCAATTAGTTGCATAATTGATTCAAATTTTATCTAAAACTAATTAATTCTCATTGTAATTCCAAAACTACTACCTCATGCCCTCCAACCGCAATAGTCGTCAAATCCTTATCTACCTCCCCACTAACCACATCCCGCCCCGCCGAAAACCCCAACATCCGCTCTTTGAACCGCTCCGTACCCACTTCTACCGCCTGATCAGTGGAATTGGTGATGACCATCACCGTTTGATCCGCATCATAACGAAAGTAAACGTAGATACCATCTTTGGGTACAAATTGCGTTAGTTTACCTGTTTGCAGAGCGGGCGTAGCCGCGCGATATTTGGCGAGTTGTTGAATATAATTGAAGGCTTCGTTTTCTTTATCCGTGCGTCCTTTAGCAGTAAATTTATTTGCCGCATCTCCACTCCAGCCACCAGGAAATTCCTTGCGTCCACCTTCGCCAAAACCGCCGCCACTGCCTGTCATCATAATTTCCGTACCATAATACATACACGGAATGCCGCGCATCGTCATCAACAACGCCATACCGCTTTTGAATTTATTCATATCCTCGTTCATGACCGTAGCGAAACGCGTCAGGTCGTGGTTATCCAAAAAGAGGACACTCGCATAGGGATTTTCGTACAAAAAGTCCTGTGCTAAAGTGAAGTAAATGCGACTCACACCTTCCGTCCAACCCATCGGTTTAGTGAGTGCTTCGTTGATAGCGAAATACATTTGGAAATCGACCAAAGCAGGTAGTTCTGAATCGTAATTATCGCGTAGATAATTGTCTTGGGTAAACTGCGCTTGAATCGCAGGCGCGTTCACCCACGCTTCGCCGAAAAAGGTGAAATCAGGATATTCCATTTTAACGCGTTTACACCATTCTACCATAAAATCTTCGTCGGGATACGGATAAGTATCAATGCGATACGCATCGTGACCGCTATATTCAATCCACCATAAGTTATTCTGAATCAGATAGTTAGCGACGTGTGAATTTTTTTGATTCAAATCGGGCATATGCGTAGCAAACCAGCCATCGGTGAGGGTTACGAGATCATGTTTAGAGGCATATGGATCCATCAGCGCGGGAGCGCGATAATTCGTCTGCGTAAATTCTTCGTACTGATGAATGAAATCAGATTCGGGCAAATCCTGAATAAACCAGTGCTGATCGCCTACGTGATTATGAATAATATCCATCACGATTTTCATGTCGCGTTCGTGCGCTAATTTGACCAATTGCAAATAGGCATTATTGCCGCCCAGACGCTTATCAACGTTATAATGATCAGTCACCGCATAGCCATGATAAGATTCAAAAGGTTCGTTGTTTTCCAAAACGGGATTGAGCCAGAGGGCAGTTACGCCTAAGTTTTTCAAATAATCTAATCGCTCCATCACACCCAGCAAATCTCCTCCGTGCCGAAAAAACACCTTTTCGCGGTTTACGCCCACTTGTTTCATATCCTCAAAACTATCGTTACTACTATCGCCATTCGCAAAACGGTCGGGCATAATTAAGTACATCAAATCGGAATTATCCAAGCCATGAATACCATCTTTACGCTTGGCGCGCAATTCGTAGGGGTAGTTTTTTTGCTGACCATTTTTACTTAATTCAATATTAAATTTACCTGGTTTCGTACCTGCTCCAATTTCTACTTCTACGAATAAATAATTCGGATTTTCTACGCGATGTACTTTCTGCAATTCAATACCCGCGTAGTCAATTTTTACCTCATAATCACCAATAGATTGATCATAAATTAGAATTTCTAAGGTCGGTACTGCCATATCCGTAAACCAAAATGGCGGTTCTACGCGACTTTCGTCAATCGTCCCGCCGTCCGCAGGAATAATTGTCGGTTCAGGTTCTTCCATGCCGAGTGGCATTTTTTGGAAAGGATCGTCATTGTAGATCGATTGATCCGTTTGAGCGAAGAAAGTGGTAGAAAATAAGAGTAGGAAAAAGGTAATTTTAAACTGCATGGTCGCGATGATATAGCACCCATTCGGGTGAAAATGAACAACAAAAAACACAGGCATTTTCACCTGTGTTCCAATGACCGACCAAGATACATTTTTTATTAAAAATTCTAAACCATGCCTTCAAAACGCGTCCGCGCATACTGCTCCACATTATCACGAATCGGTTTCTCAAAAATAATGCGATAACTATGATCCATATTCATGGAGTTGGGCTGTAACACCTGTACCAAACGCCAGCCATCCAAAGCATAATCCTGAATCACTTCGTCCATATTACGCTCGTACTTCCCTAACCAATTCATTTTGATTTTTACAACTTCGTAAGTGAACATAATTAAAGGTTTTATCGGTGAATAACTTTTATGCTAAATTGGTCAATATTTGGTTATAAATCATCTTTTCTCGTTGAGCATCCTCTATTTTTCGATAAATAAAATATTAGAATGCGGTAAATAGACCTGCTATTCACCGCATTTTTTGCAATGAATGTTGCTTTTGCGGTAAATAAGCATGCTATTCACCGCAAAATATGCGGCGAATACAACCTGACTTCAATTTGACAACTTATTTTCCCAATCACTGTTCCAAGCTCCGTGCAAATTATTACATTTGCAGAGACGATTCACCTATTGATAACAATCTGATTGTCAATAAAATATGCGATTTTACAGTTGCTAATTTTACAACAATTATAACACTTTGACAATCATCTAATTAAACCACAAAAAATGATTTTACATTTTTCAAATGATATTTTTTTAAATAAATAATTTTTATTAAAAAAAATATCAATTGAAAAATACAAAAGTAAAATTATTTTTTGTCCATTTACATAACCAATCTGATGAACAAGACCATAGCTTTTGACCAATTCTCAAAACGCCACATTGGAATCAATAAAACGGAACTAGCAGAAATGCTACAAGTCATCAAAGCCGATTCGCTGGAAGACTTGATTGACCAGACTGTTCCTGCTGGCATTCGGATGCAAGGAGAACTGAACTTGCCTGGTGGTATGACCGAATACGATTACTTATGTGAGTTGCGCCAAACCGCAGCAAAAAACAAAGTATTCCGCTCCCTGATCGGTATGGGATACAATGGCACGATTACACCTTCCGTTTTATTGCGTAATATTTTTGAAAATCCGGGTTGGTATACGCAGTACACGCCTTATCAAGCGGAAATTGCGCAAGGACGTTTGGAGGCTTTATTGAATTTCCAAACCATGGTGAGCGACTTGACGGCACTACCAATTGCGAATGCATCTTTGCTGGATGAAGGTACGTCAGCAGCGGAGGCGATGGCAATGTTTTTTAGTGTAAAAAATAAGCGCAGTAAGACGAACGAGCATAGCGAATTCTTTGTTGATAAAGGCGTTTTACCACAAACTTTAGATGTCATCAGA